>NZ_LUPI01000043.1:60116-66172 GCF_001627265.1 Nocardioides sp. REDSEA-S30_B4
GCCGGTCTGCGCGTCCAACCGGATCAACACCCCCGAGCTCGCCGAGCAGGTGCTGGCCGCGCACGAGCGCCTCGACGTGCTGATGCTCAACGCGGGCGTGATGGCCTCGCCGAAGGCGACCACCGAGGACGGCTTCGACGCCCAGCTGGCCACCAACGTGCTGGGCCACTGGTCGCTGCTGTGCCGGCTCGCGCCACTGGTCGTCGCCACGCCGGGGGCACGGGGGGGGACGCTGAGCAGCATCGCCCAGCACCAGGGGCGTGCGCTCGACCCGGCCGACCCGCACATGAGCGGCCGCTACAACCCCTGGCTGATGTACGGCAACACCAAGCTCGCCGCCCGCCACCTCGCGGTGGGGTTGCAGGAGCGGTTCGAGGCCGCTGGCGTCGACGCGATCGCGGTCGCCGCCCACCCCGGCCTGACCAACTCCGACCTGCAGGCCACCACTCACGCGCTCGGCGGTGCCGGCTGGCAGGGGCCGTTGTGGGACCGCCTGTCGAGCTGGTTCGGGATGAGCGTCCCGCGCGGTGCGCTGAGCCAGCTGCGGGCGGCGACCGAGCCCGGGGTGCGGGGCGGCACGTTGTACGGCCCGCTGCTGGCGATGGCCGGTCGCCCCGTCCGGCGTCCGCTGGTGCGGCCAGGCTCGGCCAGCGCCGTACGCCGGTTGTTCGAGGTGTGCGAGCGCGAGACCGGTCTGTCGCTGGACCTGTCCGGCGTCTCCGCGACCGACCGCTAGGGTCGCCTGCGTGAGTCGCACTCGGGAGGACCTCGTCGCCGTCGCGCTACGCCTGCTGGACTCCCACGGGCTGGCCGACGTCTCGATGCGCCGGGTCGCCGGGGAGCTGCAGCTGCAGCCGAGCGCGCTCTACCACCACGTCGCGTCGAAGCAGGAGCTGCTGGGCGCCGTGGCCGACGAGGTGCTGCGCCGCGGCGCGCGCCCGCGCGGTGCGGTGACCTGGGACGAGCGGGTCGTCGAGGTGGCGCACGAGCTGCGCGACGCGATGCTCGCCTACCGCGACGGCGCGGAGCTGGTCTCCACCGTCATCGCGTTCGGCCTGGGCGCGACGCAGCCGCTGGACGACCTGACGGCCGCGCTGGCCGAGTCGGGTCTCCCGGAGGCGCTGGTGCCCACCGCCGCGCGGACGGTGCTGCACCTCGTGCTCGGCCACACCCTCGAGGAGCAGACCCACCTGCAGGCCGGCTCTGCCGGTGCCATCGACGCTGACCCGCTGCCCGCCGACTTCGGCACGGGGCTGGGGTTCGTGGTCGAGGGGATTCGGTCGCGGGTGCGGGAAGGTTCAGCGGCGCCCCGCTGAACCTCACGGTGCGCCGATGCAGGTGCGACGGGGGTGCGTGAGTTCTGACCGCGAGGGCGAAGGTCTGACTGACATCAGTCCGACCTTGCACAGGACGGTCGAACCTTCGACCGCGAACGCGAAGGTCTGACTGACATCAGTCGAACCTTCACCAGCCCGGCAGCCACCCGCCCGCCTCGGCGGTGAACTCCTCGCGCCCCAGGGCGCCGGCACCGGCGGGCACCGCCCCGAGCAGGGGTACGCCGGTGACACGCGGCAGGTCCTCGCGGTTGCAGGTCTCGGCCAGGCCGGGGGAATCGGGCCACGACCCGATGACGAGTCCCCGCACCGGGATCCCGCGGGCCTGCAGGGCCCCGACGGTCAGCTCGGTGTGGTTGAGGGTGCCGAGCCCCGCGGCGCAGACGACGACGACCTCCACGTCGACGTCGCGGTCGACCAGCCAGGCCGCGAGGTCGAGCAGGGTGCCGCCGTCGGAGTCGAGCCGCACCAGCAGGCCGCCGGCGCCCTCGACGACGACCGTGTCGTGGAACTCGGTGTGCACCTTGAGCCGGTCGGCGTGCTCGGCGACCGTGGGCAGCGTGACCCCGGCGCGGCGGGCGGCGGTCTCGGGTGCGAGCGGCTCGTCGAGCGCGGCGTGCTCCTGCACGGCGCAGCCGGTGAGGCGGTGCACCTCCTCGGCGTCGCAGTCGCCGTCGGCGATGCCGGTCTGCACGGGCTTGACCACGACGACCTGCTCTCCGCGCGCGGCCAGCACCGACGACAGCGCCGCCGTCACGACGGTCTTGCCGACACCGGTCGACGTGCCGGTCACCACCAGCACCCGGCCTGGCCGGCTCACCGGTGCTCCTTCACGACCGCGACCAGCGTCTCGACGGTCCGGGCCCACGCGTCCTCGGGGACGCCGGCCGACACGGTGACCCGCAGCCGGGAGATCCCGTCGGGCACCGACGGCGGCCGGAAGCAGCCGACCCGCACCCCGGCCTCCAGGCACGCGTCGCGCGCGGCGACGGCGACCTGGGGCGACGGCATCGGCACCGACAGCACCGCGCCGTCCGGCGGCTCCACGCCCAGCTCCGCGGCCAGGTCCAGCACCCGCGACCGCACGCACGCGGCCAGGGAGACGTCGGCGCGCGCGATCCGCAGGGCCTCGAGCGCGGCGCCTGCGGCGGCGGGGGCGAGTGCGGTGTCGAAGATGAAGGGCCGGGCCCGGTTGACCAGGTGCTCGACGAACGCGGGGGAGCCGAGCACGGCCCCGCCCTGCGAGCCGAGCGCCTTGGACAGCGTGGCGGTCACCAGCACGTGGGGGAGCCCGGCCAGCCCGAGCCGCTGCACCACCCCGGCCCCGTGCACGCCCAGCCCGTGCGCCTCGTCGACCACGAGCAGGGCGCCGGCCTCCTCGCAGGCGGCCGCGAGCTCGACCAGAGGACCCTCGTCACCGAGGACGGAGTAGATCGACTCGGCCAGCACCATCGTCCGCTGATCCGGGGCCGAGGTGGCGAGGGCATCGACCACTGCCGACACCGAGCTGTGCGGGGTGATCGTGAGCCGTGCCCGCGACAGCCGCGCGGCGTCGACGAGCGAGGCGTGCACGTGGGCGTCGGAGACCACGTGGCAGTCGCGGCCGACCAGCCCCGTGACGACGGCCAGGTTGGCGGCGTACCCGGTCGAGAGCACCAGCGCTGCGTCGTGACCGGTCCATGCGGCGAGCTCGGCCTCGAGCTCGGAGTGCAGGTCGAGGGTGCCGGTGACCAGGCGCGAGGCGCCCGCCCCGCCGCCCCAGGTCTCGGCCGCCGCGGCGGCGGCCGCCCGCACCCGCGGGTCGCGCGCCAGCCCCAGGTAGTCGTTGCCGGCGAGATCGACGACGTCGTCGTCCGCGGGTCGCGGCACCAGCCACCGGGTCAGCCCGGCGGCCTCTCGGGCGGCGGCCTCGGCCGCCAGCCAGTCCGACCAGGAGGTCATCCGACCGCCACCGCCTCGGCCACGCCCTCGCAGATCAGGGCCACGTCGGTCGGGGAGGCCACGTAGGGCGGCATCACGTAGACCAGGTCGCGGAAGGGCCGAAGCCACACTCCCGCGTCGAGCGCCGCCTGCGTCGCCCGCGGCACGTCGACGGCGTGGTCGAGCTGCACGGCGCCCACCGCTCCCAGCACGCGTACGTCCACCACCCCCGCAGCATCGCGCAACGGCGCGAGGCCGGTGCGCAGACCGTCCGACACGCGGGCGACGTCGGCCTCCCAGCCGCGCGACTCGAGCAGCTCCAGCGACGCCAGCGCCACCGCGCAGGCCAGCGGGTTGCCCATGAACGTCGGGCCGTGCATCAGCACGCCGGACTCCGAGGCGGACAGGTCGTGGGCCACGCGCGGGGTGCACAGGACGGCCGCGAGCGTGAGGTACCCGCCGGTCAGCGCCTTGCCCAGGCACAGCACGTCGGGCACCACCTCGGCCGCCTCGCAGGCGAACATCGTGCCGGTCCGCCCGAGCCCGGTCGCGACCTCGTCGAGCACCAGCACCAGGTCGTGCTCGTCGGCCACCTCGCGCAGCACCCGCAGGCACGCCGGCGGGTAGGTCCACATGCCGCCGGCGCCCTGCAGCAGCGGCTCGACCACAATCCCGGCGAGCTCGTGCGCGTGCTCACCCGCCAGGCGTCGTACGCCGGCTGCCCACGTCTCCACCTCCGCGTCCGTCGCGGTGGCGGCCGGCGGCCGGTCCGCGAACACCTGCTGCGGCAGAACCCCGGCGAACATCGAGTGCATCCCGCCCTCGGGGTCGCACACGGCCATGCACCCGGCGGTGTCGCCGTGGTAGCCGCCGCGCACGGTCAGCATCCGCGAGCGCCCCGGCCGGCCCCGGCCGCGCTGGGCCTGCAGCGCCATCTTCAGGGCGACCTCGACCGACACCGACCCGGAGTCGGCGAGGAAGACGTGCTCGAGCCCCTCGGGGGAGATCGACACCAGCCTCTCGGCCAACCGGACCGCCGGGGCGTGGGTCAGCCCACCGAACATCACGTGCGACATCCGCCCGGCCTGGTCGGCCAGCGCGGCGTCGAGCTCGGGCACGGCGTACCCGTGCACCGCCGACCACCACGACGCCATCCCGTCCACGACCTCCCGGATGCCGTCCGGACCCGCCAACCGCAGCCGGACGCCGGAGGCGGACTCGACCACGCGCACCGGCGCCGGGTCGGTCATCGAGGTGTAGGGGTGCCACACGTGGGCGCGGTCGTAGGCCAGCAGCGCGGGCACGTCGGTGGGGTCGAGGGGGCTCATCGCGGGGTGAGAATACGGCGCGGCACGCCCACGAACTGAACACTGTTCAGGATCCGGCTCGACGGGGCTACGCTCCCGGTTCGTGACTGCTGCTCCCGTGACCCCGGACCTGACCGAGCCCGCGATCCTCAGCCGCGCCCGCACCCAGGTGCTGGAGAACGGCGAGGGCCTCTCCTACGAGGACCTGGTCGAGGTGCTGCGGCTGCCCGACGAGCACGTGCCCGCCCTGCTCGGGCTCGCCCACGACGTGCGGATGCGCCACTGCGGTCCCGAGGTCGAGGTCGAGGGCATCATCAGCCTCAAGACCGGCGGCTGCCCCGAGGACTGCCACTTCTGCAGCCAGTCCGGCCAGTTCACCTCCCCGGTGCGCTCGGTGTGGCTCGACATCCCGCAGCTGGTGCAGGCCGCGAAGGAGACCGCCGAGACCGGCGCGACGGAGTTCTGCATCGTCGCCGCGGTCCGCGGCCCCGACGAGCGGCTGATGTCGCAGGTGCGCGACGGAGTGAAGGCGATCCACGACGCGGTCGACATCAACGTCGCGTGCTCGCTGGGCATGCTCACCCAGGAGCAGGTCGACGAGCTCGCCGCGATCGGCGTGCACCGCTACAACCACAACCTCGAGGCCGCGAGGTCCTACTTCCCGAGCGTCGTCACCACGCACTCCTACGAGGAGCGCCGGGAGACCTGCCAGATGGTCCGCGACGCCGGCATGGAGCTGTGCTGCGGCGGCCTGGTCGGCATGGGCGAGACCCTCGAGCAGCGCGCCGAGCTGGCCTCCCAGCTCGCCGAGCTCGACCCCCACGAGGTCCCGCTCAACTTCCTCAACCCGCGCCCCGGCACCCCGTTCGGCGACCTGTCGACCATGGACGCCCAGGACGCGCTGCGCACCATCGCGGCCTTCCGCCTGGCGATGCCCCGCACGATCCTGCGGTACGCCGGTGGGCGCGAGCTCACCCTCGGCGACCTCGGCACCCGCGAGGGCCTGCTCGGAGGCGTCAACGCGATCATCGTCGGCAACTACCTCACCACCCTGGGCCGCGACCCCGACGAGGACCTCGCGCTGCTCAGCGAGCTGAAGATGCCGATCCGCGAGCTGGCGAAGACTCTCTAGTGACCGCGCCCGGGGTCGCCCGCACCTGTGGCCACTGCGGTCAGGCGCTGACCGCGCCGCACCCCCGCTGCGAGCAGATGCTCGCCCTGGAGCCGCCGCGCTTCTGCACCCGGTGCGGTCGGCGGATGAAGGTGCAGGTCACCCCGCGCGAGTGGGCCGCCACCTGCGTGGAGCACGGCACCGTCGCCGGCTGAGGTGGAGGCCGGCGGGGGTTTGTCGGCCAGCCGACGAACCCGGAAGTGGGACGACGAACCTTTGTCGTCTCCCTGTCTGCCAGTCTGCGTGTGAGTCAGTCGCTCTGATCTAGGAGTGATCGACTTGCCCATCGAAGGTGTCTACAGCGTCGAGGAACGACGCGCGTTC
>NZ_LUPI01000044.1:0-25938 GCF_001627265.1 Nocardioides sp. REDSEA-S30_B4
GCGGTGACCGGCCGCACCTGCCGCGAGGAGGGGCCCGAGCCGGGTGACGCGCTGGTCGTGCCCGTCGCGCCCGGCGACGTACGCCTGCTGGAGGTGCTGGCCTTCGCTCATGGCTGGCTCGTGGAGGCCGATGACACGGGAGATGCCGACGTCGGGGCACGCCTGCGACCGCTGACTCCGTAGACTCCCCCGCGACATCCGCGCAACACCCCATCGCACCACCGCACACCCGAGGACTGCCGAACCGTGGCCAAGACCGTCAAGTCCGAACGACAGGCGAAGCTCGACAAGATCCGCAAGCAGCAGCGCGGAGCCGAGAGCCGCCGCAGCTTCGCCATCATCGGCACCTGCGCGCTCATCGCCGTGGTCATCGTGGCCGCCGCCGCCTACCAGCCGATCAAGAGCTGGTGGGACCAGCGCGGCTTCTCCGACACCGACCTGGCCGCCATCGGCGCCCCCGCCTCGGTCTGCGGCGAGATCACCACGAAGTCCGCCGAGGGCAGCGGCAACCACGTCGACGATGGCCAGCAGGTCTTCTACGACGACGCCCCGCCCGCCTTCGGCCAGCACTGGAACGTCTTCGGCAAGGCGCCGGTCCCGATCGGCCGCGAGTTCTACACCGAGTCCGACCGTCCCGAGCTCGAGCAGCTCGTGCACAACCTCGAGCACGGCTTCACGATCCTGTGGTACGACGAGACCGTCGCCGAGGACGCCGACCAGCTCACCGAGCTGCGTGCGATCGCCCGCAAGTTCTCCGACACGACCGACCGGCGCAACGCGTTCATCGTCGCGCCGTGGACCGAGGAGGACGGGGCGGACTTCCCCGACGGCCAGCACGTCGCCCTGACCCACTGGTCGGTCGGCGGGGTCGGCGAGACCGACGGCGAGCAGGTCGGCGTGTGGCAGTACTGCGAGGCGCCCAGCGGCGAGGCCGTGGACACCTTCGTCCGCGACTACCCGCAGCAGGACAGCCCGGAGCCCGACGTCGCGATGTGAGCCGCGCGGGCCGGCTCACACGATAGCCTCACACGAGGTCGGCCCGGCCGGACTCCTTCAGCGCGGCCACGACGGCCTTGACCTCCTGCGCGCGGGCACGGGAGGTCACCAGCACCGCGTCCGGGGTGTCGACGACCACGACGTCCTCGAGACCGACGACGGCGATGGTGCGGCCCCCCGTCACCACCAGGCCGGTCGCGTCGACCGCGTGCACCGCGGTCGCGTCGCCCAGCACGGTCACCGGGTCCTCGCCCTCCAGCAGGGTCGCCAGCGAGTCGAAGTCGCCGATGTCGTCCCACGCGAAGGACGCCGGCACGGTGGCGACCCGGCCCGCGTCGGCGGCCGGCTCGGCCACCGCGTGGTCCAGCGCGATCTTCGGCAGCGAGGGCCACTCCTCGGTCAGCGTGTCCGGGGCGGCGGCGATGGCCCGCAGCGACGCGGCGAACTCCGGGTGCCACTCGCCGAGCAGGTCGAGCAGCACCGTGGGGCGCACGACGAACATGCCGGCGTTCCAGCGGTAGCCGCCCTCGGCGAGGTAGCCGGTCGCCACCTCCACCGACGGCTTCTCCACGAACGCCGCCACGCGCTGGGCGCCCGGGTGGCCGTCGAGCCCGTCGCCGGAGCGGATGTAGCCGAAGGCCGAGGACGGGAAGGTGGGCTCGATGCCGAGGGTGACCAGCCAGTCCTCGCGTGCCACCGCGACGGCGGTCCGCACGGCGTCGCCGAACCCGTCGGGGTCGGTGATCACGTGGTCGGCGGCGAAGGAGCCCATCACCGCGTGGGGGTCGCGCCGCTCGAGCAGGGCGGCGGCCAGCCCGATGGCCGCCATCGAGTCGCGGGCCGAGGGCTCGGCGATGATCGAGTCGGCCGGCACGTCGGGCAGCTGCTCGGCGACGGCGGCGGCGTGGGCGGTGCCGGTGACGACCACGATGTGCTCCCCCGCGAGGGGCACCAGCCGGTCGTGGGTCTCCTGGATCAGCGTCCGCCCGCTCCCCCGCAGGTCGCGGAGGAACTTCGGCGCCGTGGCCCGGCTGACCGGCCACAGGCGGGTGCCGGCACCGCCGGCGGGGACGACGGCCCAGAAGTTGTCGATCATGGCGCCAACCCTAGGGGCGCCTAGGGTCGTGGTGTGACCACGTTCGCCGATCTGCTCGCCGCCCAGGTCCGCCGGGACCCGGGGCGCCCGTTCCTCACCTTCTACGACGTCGCGACCGGTGAGCGCACCGAGCTGTCGCTGACGACGTACGCCAACTGGGTGGCCAAGGCCGCCGGGCTGCTGGAGGACGAGCTGGGCCTGGACCACGAGGACGTGCTGCTGGTCGACCTGCCGTGCCACTGGCTGGGCCCGGTCTTCCTCGGCGCCGCCTGGAGCGTGGGCCTCGAGGTCGCGTTCCCGGGCGACACCGCGTCACCGGACGCCGTCGTGTGCGGCCCCGACGGCCTGGACAGCTGGGGCCCCCGCGCCGGGTCGCTGCCGGTCGTGGCCTCCGCGCTGCACCCCCTGGGCCTGCGCTTCAGCGACCCGTTGCCGGCCGGCGTGCACGACCTCGGTGTGGAGATCTGGGGCCAGCCCGACGCGTACGCCGGGTTCAACCCGCCCGGGCCGAGCGAGCCGGACTGGGAAGCGGCCGCCACCGGGAGTCTCCTCACCGACGGCGGCCGCCTCCTGTCGACGCAGAACCCGGCTTCCCCACCGGGGATCTGCGTCCTCACCGAGCCGCTGGCACGCAGCGGCTCGCTGGTCCTGGTCGTGGGTGCCGACGACGACCGGCTCGAGTCGGTCGCGACCGACGAGCGCGTCACCGCGCGGCACCTCTGAGCTTCCCCACTCAGTCCACCAGGTCGTCTGTTCAGTCCACGAGGTCGTAGACCTCCGCTCCGTCGGCGATGACCCGCGGGCTCTTGAACCCGTTGGCGCGGCTCTCGACGAGCAGCAGGCGACCGGTGCCCCGCTCGCGGACCACCAGGTCGGGCCGGTCGCGCAGCGTGACGTCGGGGACGCCGGTCATCAGGTCGTAGTCGGAGAGGTCCAGGGAGAGGGTGCGGCCGCCGGTCAGCCCGCCCGGCCCGTTGCCGGTGTAGACGAGCAGGTCGTCGCCGCGCCGGACCAGGGTGTCGGGGGCACCGTCGGAGTCCCAGCGGCCCACGCCGACCTGGCGCGTGCCCGAGAGCGCCGAGTGCGCCTGGTACGACGGCCCGAGCGGCTCGAGCCCGCGTCCGGGGTAGATCCGCATGGCGCCGCCGCTGGGCTGGCCCATCAGGTCCGGCCAGCCGTCGCCGGTCATGTCGCCGACGACTTCGAGCATCCGCACGTCGCCCATGCGGTGACCGATCTTGACCGCCTTGGCGAAGCTGCCCGTCCCGTCGCCGCTGCGGACCTTGACCGCGCCCTTCTTGCGCTGGCGCACGATGAGGTCGCCGTGGCCGTCGCCGTCCCAGTCGCCGGCGTTGAGGACCAGGTCGGCACCCTTGGCGCGCACGTTAGTCTCCACCACGGCGCCGGTGTCGAAGGTGCCGGTGCCCGTGAAGACGAGCATCTCGTCCCCGCGCCGCGACACCAGGTCGGGGGCCGGTGAGCCGGTCACGTCGCCGGCGCCGGCCAGGTCGCCGCGGCCCTTGAGCCGCTTGACCGGGCCCCGGGCCGCGCCGACGGTGCCGTCACCACGGCCCGGGAGCACGTAGGCGTGGCCGCCCTCGCGGCGCACCACGAGGTCGACGAGGCCATCGCCGTTCCAGTCCGCGGAGCCGGTCACCGCGTCGTAGCGGGGACCGCCCTGGACCAGCACGCTCGGGGTCCCGGTGCCGCCGACGGGCAGCAGCCACAGGGACCCGGCACCGTCGCGGGCGACCAGGTCGCCGACGCCGTCGCCGTCGAGGTCACCGGCGCCGGCCAGCAGGTCGTAGCCGCTCCAGTCGCCGCTCATGGCCGAGGAGGCGAAGCCGCCGTTGCCGCGACCCCGGAACAGGGTCGGGCGGCCGGTGGACTCGTCGCGGCCGACCAGGTCGCCGAGGCCGTCGCCGTCCACGTCGCCGGGCGCCGCGAGCAGGTCGTGGCCCCGGGTGACCCCGGCGGTGCGGAGCACCCGGCCGTCCACCCGGACCTCGACGGAGCCGTCGGCGGTGCGGCCGAGGAGGTCGGGTCGCCCGTCACCGGTCAGGTCCGGCGAGACCAGCGTGGCGGCGTACGAGCCCCAGCCGGTGGAGTCGACGACGGGCTTGCGGACCTTGGTGAGGCCGCCGGTCGGGATGACGACCACGCGGTGGTCGCTGGCGCGACGCGCGACCACGTCGGGGTGCGGCGTGCCGAGCAGGTCGGCGTCGAGGTCGCGCCCTTCCCAGCCGGTCTGCGCGGCGGCGGCGAGGCTGCGGATGTCGCCGAGGCGGGCGTAGAGGTACTTCCCCGGGCAGGCGGTCGAGCCGGCGTCGCGGTGGCCGTTGATCGCCGGAAACGTGTCGCTGCCGACCTGCTGCTTCGTCGAGGACGCGTCGACGCCGTGCAGCGAGAGCTTCCAGGCGAAGAGCGCGCCGTAAGCCTCGACCATCGCCTGGCTGGGCTTGACCTGCTCGAAGTTGCCGATCGCCGACATCGCGAACGCGTAGTCGTTGTAGCCCAGGGTGTGCGCGCCGACGACCGGGCGGTCGACGCCGCCGTAGCGGCCCTCCCAGATCCGGCCGAAGCGGTCGACGAGGAAGTTGTAGCCGACGTCGGACCAGCCGCGGGACTTCGTGTGGTAGGCGTAGATGCTGCGCAGGATGCCCGGCACCTCGTCGCGGCTGTAGTCGTTGGCGTTGACCGTGTGGTGCACGAAGCCGGCGTGCACCTCGTAGTAGCGCAGCGAGCCCTTGTCGCGCATGCTCTCGTCGGCGCCCCACTGGGCGCGGGAGAAGATCTGCGGCTCCGGGGTGACCCCGCCGCGGGCGGCGGGCCCGGCGGCCGAGGTCGTCTCCGCGGTGTCCAGCGCCGCGCGCTGGCTGACCGTGCGCGAGGGGGTGCCGGGGTCGATCACGGCCAGCCGCAGGTCGGCGGGCGCGGCGCCGGCGGCGTCGACGACCCGCACCTGGACCCGGTCGACGTCACCGACGTACAACGGCTCGGTGCCGGGGCGCGCCCGACGGCCCTCGCGGGTGTCGGGGTCGGGGCCGTGCTCGTCGTGGTACTCCAGTGCCGACCAGCCCGACCACTCGCCGTCGGTGAGGGTGCGGGCCGCGATGCTCAGGTCCTCCTCGGCGACCTCGGCGCCCGGCGCCCAGGTGACGCCGACCATGCCGTCACCGGTCACGGCCTCCGGCCGGCTCACCAGCCGCTGGCCGCCGCCGGGCACGGCACGGGCCGCGGCCGTGCCGGTCAGCGACACCTCGCGCACGACCGGGTCCACCACGGTCGCCGGCAGCGTCGCCGTGCTCCGCGCCACCTGGGCGTACGCCGACAGCACGCCGACCTCGGAGCCGGTGCCCGAGATCGTGACCCCGGCGGGCGGCTGGCGCACGACGTCGAGGCTGATCAGGCTCGCGGCAGGGGTGAGCACGGCGAGCACCGCACCGAGGGCCAGCAGCTGCTGGCAGGCGGTGACGAACCGTGACCGGAAGAGCGACATCGAGGACCTTTGCGTGCGCGGGGAAGTTCACACTGCGCGCAACTTTCACACGAGTCACACAGGTCACGGAAGAGTTCGTGAGTAACTACAAACGTGTAATTTCCACTCGACACGCCGAGGAGGTCCGGATTTCTTCGCCGGGCCGGCTGGCGTCAGACGTCGGCGCCGAGCTCGTCGTCGTCGTTGTTCTCGTCGTCGGAGTCGTAGTGGAGGTACTTGATGCCCTCGTCGACGTCACCGTCGAAGCCGAGCCGGCCGTTCTCCAGCACCAGGACCCGGTCGCACATGCGACGTACGGACCCGGCGGCGTGGCTGACGTAGAACAGCGTGCGACCGGAGTCGCGCACCTCCTCCATCTTGGCCATGCACTTGCGCTTGAAGGGCTTGTCCCCCACCGCCAGCAGCTCGTCGGCCAGGAAGATGTCGCAGTCGACGTTGATCGCGATCGCGAACCCCAGCCGCGAGCTCATGCCCGAGGAGTAGTTGCCGACGGGCGAGTCGAGGTGACGACCGATGTCGGCGAAGCCGGCGATGTCGTCGAAGCGGTCCTTGGTCTCCTCCTCGGTCAGCCCGAAGACCGCCGCGTTGAGGTAGATGTTGTCGCGCCCCGAGAGCTGCGGGTGGAACCCGGCACCGGTCGCGATGAGACCGGCGATCCGGCCCCGGGTCAGCACCTGGCCGGAGTCCGGCTTCATGGTGCCGTTGATCAGCGTCAGCAGGGTCGACTTGCCCGAGCCGTTGAGGCCCATCAGGCCGATCGACTCCCCCTGCTTGACGGTGAACGAGACGTCGTCGACGGCGTTGAAGTCGTCCTTGGTCTTCTGGCCGCGGAACTTCGCCACCGTCACCTGCTTGAAGGTGCGGTGGTAGCGCAGGCTGAAGGTCTTGGTGACGTTCTCGACGACGATCGACGTCTCGGGCGGGTAGCTGCTCGGGTTGCTCAGCGCACTGGTCACGTCAGACGCTCCGGGATCTTGTTCTCGAACCGGCGGAAGACCCACTGCCCCAGGAGCAGGACGACCACGGCCACCCCGAGCATCACCAGGCCGCGCGAGAACATCGCGTCGGGCATCTCGGTGAGCATGGTCCTCTCGGGGTCCTCGGTCGTGCCCACCCAGAAGGCGCGCTGCACGAGCAGCACGGCGTTCGAGAGCGGGTTCCACAGGTAGTAGGCGGCCGCGTCGCCGAAGCGCTCGTCGACGATCGAGTAGGGGTAGATCATCGGGACGCCGAAGCGCACGAAGTTGGTCAGGATGTTGACCACGCTGGCGAAGTCGCGGAAGTAGACGTTGGCGACGCTGAACATCAGGGCCAGCCCGGTCCCGAGCGCCATGATGATGCCCAGCGCCAGGAAGAACGCGGCGATGCCCAGCCCCGAGGGCGCCCAGCCGATGATCAGCACCGCGACCAGCAGGATCACCACCTGCGGGGCCACGTGGAACAACGAGACCATCATCGACGCGACCGGGAACATCTCCTTGGGCAGCGCCATCTTCCGGATCAGTGCCTTGTTGCGCACGATCGACCTGGTGCCCGCGTTGAAGGTCTCGGTGAAGAAGTGGACGACGATCAGGCCGCAGAAGACGTGGATCGCGAAGTTCTCGGTGCGGTCGCGCCCCAGCACCAGCACGAAGATGAAGGTGTAGATGAACAGCTGGGTCAGCGGGTTGATGTAGGACCAGATCAGCCCCAGGAACGACCCGGAGTAGCGCGCGTTGATCTCCCGGCGCACCAGCAGCTTGAGCAGGTAACGGCGCCGGAAGACCTCGAGCAGGCCCTGGGTCGCGGTCGGCGGCGCCAACGGCGCGTCGACCAGGTAGCGGCCCTCAGTCATCGGAACCCGAGCGATCCTGCCCCAGCCACGGCGACAGCGTCTGCTCCCAGGTCTCCGGCGAGGTGATGTCGCCGAGCGCGGCGCGGTACTCCTGCGCCAGGCGCGGCCACTCCTTCTTCAGCTGCTCGTGCAGCTTCAGCGTCTTCGTGAGCAGCTCGCGGAACTTCTCCGGGTCGCGCTGGTAGAACGCGGCGGACGTGCCGTCGTTCATCGAGACGATGGCGGAGTCGTAGGAGGCCAGGCGGTACCACTTGGCGTCCATGGCGCGGACCTCCGCCTCGGGGAACTCCCGGGACAGCTCGCGCGGCTTCTTCAGCTGGCGCAGCGGCTGCAGGCCGGCGCTGACCAGCTGCGAGACGCGGCTGGGCACCTCGGCGGAGTCGCGGCCCTTGCGGGGCGGCTTCTCCCGGCGTACGGGCGGGAAGGCGTCGCGGTCGACCTCGAGCTTGGCGTCCTGGAACGGCTTGCGGATCGCGTTGACGTAGGTGAGCGTCTCCGGCAGCCGCTGGTGCAGGTGGCCGGGCCCCGACAGCACGTCGAGCAGCGCCTGGTGACGCATCTCGACGGTGGAGTACTGCATGGAGACCAGGTGGGCGATCTGGTGGTTGCGGCTCTCGCGCACCATCCGGCCGCCGTTCGGGTAGGTCGAGTGCAGCAGCGCCGCGACGAAGCGGTTGCGCTGGTGCAGGTAGGCCTGCCAGTCGACCGCGTCGTTCTTGTCGGTCCACGGCACGTGCCAGACCGCGGCGCCGGGCAAGGTGACGGTCGGGAAGCCGTGCTCCCGAGCGCGCAGGCCGAACTCCGAGTCGTCCCACTTCAAGAACAGCGGCAGCGACAGGCCGACCTCCTCGAGGACCGCCCGCGGGATCAGGCACATGAACCAGCCGTTGAAGTCGACGTCCACGCGCTTGTGCAGCCAGCGCGCCGAGCGCAGGTTGCGTGCGGCGAAGTCCCAGTCGGGGAAGGTGTCGTTGGGGCTCTCCCACCAGAACTTCCACGGCTGGACGATCTCGCCGAAGCTGTGCAGCCGAGACCGGGAGTAGATGTTGAACATGTGCCCGCCCACGATCGTGGGGCGCTTGGCCAGGTCCGCGAAGGTGACGGCGCGGATGATGCCCTCGGGCTCGCACACGACGTCGTCGTCCATCATCAGCGAGTACGTCGCCGAGCCCCGCTTCACCGACTCCAGCTGCCCGCGGGCGTACCCGCCCGAGCCGCCGAGGTTGCCCTGCTCGAGCACGGTCAGCGTGGAGCCCAGCAGCTTCTCGGCGGTCGCGAAGTGCTCGGAGCCGGTCACCTTGTCGGTGCCCTGCTCCATCACCATCACGGTGTCGAGGTAGGGGTGCAGCTCCTCGGCCTCCCCGAGCTGGACGAGCAGCTCGGCGCAGAAGTCGGGGCGGTTCATCGTGGTGATCGCGATGTCGGTGGTGCCGTGCTCGGCGCGGCCCGCGGGGACCTCGGCGCTCCACTCGGCGGACTCGACGACGACGTCGCCGTCACCGGCCACGACGTCGTACCAGTACCAGCCGCCGTCGATGAAGGGCTTGAGCGTCAGGTCGAAGGTGAAGGTCTCCGAGGCACCGCCGGTGGTCTCTGCCGACTCGACGCGCTGGGAGTGGCCGCGCGCCATGGACTTGTAGACCAGCAGGGTCGCGCCCTCGCCGCGCAGGGTCACCGTGAGGCGGACGGCGTCGACGACGGTCCAGCGCCGCCAGTAGGAGGCGGGGAAGGCGTTGAAGTAGGTGCCGAAGGAGAGCTTCTCCCCCTGCGGCACCCGCAGCGCCGTGCGCGACTCGATCTGGTCGGGGTGCAGGCTCTTGCCGGTGCTGGTGGACTGCCGCACCGCGGCGTTGTTGAGGTCCTTGGCCGCCCGGTTGCCGCCGACCTCGTACTTGTCGGCGTCGAGGCGGGCCTCCTCGGTGTCGACGTAGAGGGCCATGACGTCGAAGTCGCGGTCCAGCGGCATGATCTGCCGCTGGAGCATCCTGCGCGTGCTCATGCCACACCTCCGCTGGCGAACGGCGCACCCTCGGCGAAGTGCGGCTTGATCTTGTTGTCGTACATCGACAGCGCCGAGCCGATGGCCATGTGCATGTCGAGGTACTGGTAGGTGCCGAGGCGGCCGCCGAAGAGCACCATGTCCTCGGCCTTGGCCTTCTCGCGGTAGCGCATCAGGATCTCGCGGTCGGCCGCGGTGTTGACCGGGTAGTACGGCTCGTCGCCCTCCTCGGCGAAGCGGCTGTACTCGTGGACCACGATCGTCTTGCCCGGCAGGTAGGTGCGCTCGGGGTGCAGGTGCTTGAACTCCAGGGTCCGGGTGAAGGGCAGCTCCTGGTCGTTGGCGTTGACCACGCCGGTGCCCTGGTAGTCGTCGACGTCGAGGGTCTCGGCCTCCAGGTCGATGGTGCGCCACGACAGCCGGCCCTCGGAGTTGTCGAAGTACTCGTCGACGGGGCCGGTGTAGACGACCGGGACCTTGCCGACGTACTCCTCGCGCACGTCGAGGAAGTCGACCTCGAGGCGGACCTCGATGTTGGGGTGGTCGGCCATCCGCTCCAGCCACGCCGTGTAGCCGTCGACCGGCAGGCCCTCGTAGGTGTCGTTGAAGTAGCGGTTGTCGAAGGTGTAGCGGACCGGGAGGCGCGTGATGATGTCGGCGCTCAGCTCGGTCGGGTCGGTCTGCCACTGCTTGGCGGTGTAGCCCTTGACGAACGCCTCGTAGAGCGGGCGGCCGATCAGGCTGATCGCCTTCTCCTCGAGGTTCGTGGCGTCCTCGGTGGCGATCTCGCTGGCCTGCTCGGCGATCAGCGCCCGTGCCTCGTCGGGGGTGTGGGACTTGCCGAAGAACTGGTTGATCAGCCCGAGGTTCATCGGGAACGAGTAGACCTGCCCCTGGTACTTCGCGAACACCCGGTGCTGGTAGTTGGTGAAGTCGGTGAACCGGTTGACGTAGTCCCACACCCGCTTGTTGGAGGTGTGGAACAGGTGCGTGCCGTACTTGTGCACCTCGATGCCGGTCTCCTCGTCGAACTCGGAGTAGGCGTTGCCACCGATGTGGTGGCGGCGCTCGAGGACGAGGACCTTCAGGTCCAGCTCGGTGGCGCAGCGCTCGGCGATGGTGAGGCCGAAGAAGCCGGAGCCGACCACGACGAGATCGGGGGCGGAGTCAGGAGCAGACACGATCGGTCAGTCTACGGACGACGGGGGCAGCGAGCGCATCCCCCACGCTGCGCGCATGGCTCGGATCACGTTGGCCGCCTCCGACCGTCCGCCGCGCACGGGCGCCAGCAGGAGGACGGCCAGCACGATGAGCAGCGGCTTGAGCCGGACGGCTGCGTTCTCGCCGTACCGCAGGTGCACCGCGAAGAGGTTGCGATACATGTAGAAGCCCTTCCACCCGGCCAGGTCGTGCTGCTGGTCGAAGTCGAGCTGGCGCACGAGCACCGCGTCGCGGACCGCCCAGATGCGCCGGCCGCTGCGGCGGGCACGGATGGCGAAGTCCACGTCGTCGTAGAAGATGAAGTACGACGGGTCGGGCAGCCCGATCTCCTCCACCACCGTGCGGCGCACCATGAAGCCCTCGAAGGCGACGTTCTCGACCTCGACCCGCTCAGGCATGGCCGCGCGGGTGCCGAAGTCCTCGACCATCCCGGTCTTGGGCTTGATCGCCCAGGGGTGGGTGAGGTCGAAACGGGTGGCGGCCTTCTCGCACAGCCGGCCGTGTGAGTCCTCGCGCACGCTGGTGAGGCAGTCCTCGTCCTGGGCCATGAGCACCGAGAGGCAGTCCGGTGCCGGGACGACGTCGTCGTCCATCAGCCAGGCGCGGTCCCAGCCCTGCTCGTAGGCGGTGCGCAGACCGAGGTGGAACCCGCCGGCGCCGCCGAGGTTCTCCTCGGTGCGGATGACCTGCAGCGGCAGCCGGCCGCGGGCCTGCTCGTCGGCGAGGACCTGCGGCGTGTGGTCGCTGCTGTGGTTGTCGACCACGATCACCGCGTCGGGGCGGTGCTCGAGCGCGGCCAGGCCGTCGAGCATCCCGGTGAGCAGGGCGGCGCGGTTGAAGGTCACCACGACGACGGCCACGGTCTCCCCGGTCTCGACGGTGGTCATCGCAGGTACCTCCGGTGGCCCGTGAAGTCGCCGCGCAGGCCGGCGTACGCCGCGCGGGCGCTGAGCGCGAGGCGTACCGGGTCGCGGCGGGTGAGGAGGTAGAACCACACGGTCTTGGCCCAGAAGAGCAGCACGTGCAGCCAGCCGCGGTACTCGCGCAGGTTGAGGGTGTTGTTGCGGGCCATGCAGTAGGCCTTGAGGTCGCTGGGGCTGTGGTTGTACGTCGTGCGGCCGGCCATCATCGGCGTCCCCAGCTCGCCCACGGACGGGTGGTGGACGCGCGCGTCCGTGACGGTCGCGATGCGGGCCCCGGCGCGCTCGGCGCGCAGGCGGTACTCGTGGTCGTCGCCCCAGATGAAGAACTCCTCGCGGGGGTGGCCGATCCGCTCGACCAGCTCACGGGTCACCAGCACCCCGTTGAAGGGGATGACGATGTCGTCGATGCGCTGACGCTCTCCCCCGGCCCGCTCGACGTCGGCCAGCGCCCGCACCACGCGGGTGCCGCCGGGCAGCCGGATCGGGAACACCAGCCGCCCCGGGTCCTGCTCGTCGACGACCAGCGGTCCCCAGAAGTCCAGGTCGTCCTCGCGCAGCAGCCGCTCGAGGCACTCGACCTCGGGCAGCCCGTCGTCGTCCATGAGCCACACGAGGTCCGCGTCGGTCTCCTCCGCGGCCCACCGCAGGCCGGCGTGGAAGCCCCCGGCGCCGCCGCGGTTGTCGGGCAGCGTCCTCGCCGTCACGTCGCTGCGGCCGGCCAGCCACTCCCCCGTGTCGTCGGTGCTGGCGTTGTCGACCACCAGCACCTCGACCAGCGCCGGGGTCCGCTCGCGCACTTCTGCCAGTCGCGCCACGAGGGTCTGGAGCAGATCGTGGCGATTGAAGGTCACGACGACGGCCACCACGCGGCGTACGGGCTGGTCGGTCGGCACGGGCGCCACCCTAGGAGAGTCGACGCTGTCGGGCACCACGGCACGCGCTGGCTGGCCTGCTGCCGTGACCCGGGGCACGCGCTGACGCAGAGCACGCCAGGACCTCAGCGCCCGCGCTTCAGAGCGTGGTGGTGCCGTCGGGGTGGACGAGGAACCGCAGGCTGTGGGGGCTGGTCCAGAGCCAGGTGGTGGGGGTGAGCTGCTGGTAGTCCCACCGCCCGTCAGGGGATGGGTGGGTCTTGGCTCGGTGATGTCGTCTGCACAACGGGGCGAGTCGGTCGGTGGCGGTCTGGCCGGGTGGTCCGCCCTGGTCGGGTGGGACGTACTCGTCGATGTGGTCGAGGTCGGTGCGTGCTGAGGTGCGGGTGCAGTGGGGGAAGACGCAGGTGGGGCGCTTGAGTCGCACGCGCTGGCTGATGCGGTCGGGGATCTCGTAGGAGTCGACGGCGATCTGGTCGGCGAGGTCGATGACCGGCTTCACGACCACCTGGGTGCCAGGCACTGACAGCCAGTCGCGGACCGCGTCGGCGGTGAGGGTCTGGTGGTGGTTCTCCACGCGGGCGAGGTGGAGGCCGAGCATCCCGGTGTCGGGGTCGAACTCAGGGGTGCCGGGTCCTTCGTTGCCACGGAGCGCTGCCTCGCTGAGGTGGATGTGGAGGACGACCTGACGGGTGCGGCTGGTGGGCTTCGTGGACTCGAGACGGCGCTGGCGCGCCTCCTCGACCGGCGAAGCCTCGTCGTTGGTGGTCAGGTCGAGGGTGAGGTCGCCGCGGGAGAGGAACCCGAGTGCCTTGGCGCGGCGGACGTCGAGGGTGTCGGTGGACCCGGCGGCGGCGAGCTGGTCGGCGATGGTGCGGATGGCGTGCTCGAGCTCCTCGGCATCGGCCCGGTCCAGCAGACCGGACAGGTGGACGCCGCTCGCGGTGCCGATGGACCAGGCGGTGGAGAGGTCGAGGGTGACGTGCAGCGTCGCTTGGGTGTCGGCCTCTTCCATCTCAGCCGTCTCGGGGTCGAACCGTGCGGCTGCTTCGGCGACGAGTCGCTTCACGGTGGTGAAGGAGGCGGTGTGGACGACGTGGGCGAGGTGGGCGTCGACGAACGCGGCTGCCTCCTGAGTGAGGGCGCGGGTGAGGTCGGTGACGCGGCGTACCCGCCAGACCTGGACCTGGCCGTCGAGGAGTCGCTGCCAGATCTTGGGGAGCCGGTAGCGGGCTTCGACGGCGTCGGAGAGCAGCATCCGGCCCGAGTCGGTGGACCTGCCCAGGGCGGCGGCGAGCTCGATGACCGCGAACTCCGAGATCTCCGGTGCACCCGGGCCGGCGAGCTCGAGCATGGTGTCGGCGCCGGGCATCCCGAACCGGGACACCCAGGCGTTCTCGGCCTCGGTGTGGGCGTCGTCGTCGGGCAGCCCGAAAGGTCGCGAATCTCGGTCAGCAGGTCACCGGTCGACTCCGCAGGAGTGACCTGCGAGGGGGTGTCGTGGTGTCCGAGTGCCATGTCCAGAGTTTACTAGAACACCAGTTCGAAAGGAACCCTGGATGCGGGCTCGGGGAGGAATCTGTGGAGGACGAATCAAGCGCAACCCAAGCGAGCACCCCAGCGGGCCGAAGGGGTCGAGCGAACCGCAACCAGGTACCGAATCCAACGCCCACCGCAAGCACGCCTTTGATCAATGCAGGACCTGCTGCAGCGCGAACGTCCAGGCGCCCACCCACCCCGACCACCGAGTCGACAAGGACCGGAGGGCGTGTCGTGAAAGGGGTTCACGAGGAACCCTCCAGTCGCGCCGGCATGAGGTTGCTCGTCGGCGTACGGGGTCTCGAGACGGCGCTGGCGCGCCTCCTCGACCGGCGGATGGGACGTCGCTGGCGCTCATCGCACCTCACCCAGCGGTGGGTGCCGTCGTTGGCGCTCGCCTGAGGAGTCGCTGAGAGGGGCATGCGTCACGTTTCGCCGCGGGGGAGGAGCGGGAAGAACGGTTCCCATGGCCTCTTCTCGAGACCCGTGGTTCGACAACGCCAAGATGGCGCTGGTGACCCTGGTGGTGGTGGGACACGCGTGGGTGGTGCTGCCCGACTCCACGACCAACGACCACCTCTACGACTTCCTCTACGCCTGGCACATGCCGGCGTTCGTCTTCCTGACCGGCTACCTCTCCCAGCGCTGGACCTACACCCGCGCGCGGATGTGGCAGCTGGTGCGCACGGTGGCCGTGCCGTATGTGCTCTTCGAGGCCGCGATCGCGATGTTCCGCATCCATGTCGGTGGCGAGGAGCTGGAGAACCTCTGGCGCGACCCGCACTGGCCGATGTGGTACCTCTCGGCGCTGTTCTTCTGGCGGCTGCTGACCCCGGTGTTCAAGAACATGTGGGGCGGCCTGGGGCTGGCCGTCGTCATCTCCCTGGTCGCGGGGCTGTACGCCGGTGACACGCTCGACGTGGCGCGGATCCTGGGTCTGCTGCCGTTCTTCGTCCTGGGCCTGAAGTCGACCCCGGAGCGGCTCGAGCTGCTGCGCAGCCGTGCGGCGCAGGTGGCGGCCCTCGGTGTCTTCGTCGGCATCTGGGTGCTGACCTCGCGCACCGACGACTGGGCGGGGACCGAGTGGCTCTACTACCGGGCCCGCTACGAGGAGCTCGACGTCAGCGACGGCCAGGCGTTCCTGACCCGGGCCGCGCTGCTGGTGCTCGGCACGCTGGGGACCTGGGCGTTCCTGGCGCTGGTGCCGCGGGTGCGCGGCTGGTTCACCGCGATGGGTGCCTCGACGCTGATCGTCTACCTCTTCCACGGCTTCGTGGTGAAGGGGTTGGGCTACGCGGGCTACGGCGAGCTGTTCGGCGACCACGTCGCGCTCGGGCTGGTCGTGACCACGCTCGGGTCGGTCGCGGTGGCGCTGCTGCTGGCCAGCCCACCGGTGGCCCGGGTGCTGCAGCACGCGGTGGATCCGCTGGGCTGGGGCGAGCGCCGGGTGAAGGACGCCCTGGAGGTGGCCGAGGCCAAGAAGGAGGCCGACGAGCTCGCGGCGCGCATCGAGACGCACGTGCAGCGGGAGACGGTCCGGGTCTGAGGCACCGCTAGGCTCCCGACGTGGCCGGTGGACTCTTCGCCCTTCTCGACGACATCGCGGCGCTCGCCAAGCTGGCGGCCGCCTCCATCGACGACGTCGGTGCCGCCGCCGGGCGCGCCAGCGCCAAGGCGGCCGGTGTCGTCGTGGACGACACGGCCGTCACCCCGCAGTACGTCCAGGGCGTGGCGGCCGAGCGCGAGCTGCCGATCATCAAGAAGATCGCGATCGGCTCGATCCGCAACAAGCTGCTGCTGATCCTGCCGGCCGCGCTGCTGCTCAGCGAGCTGCTGCCCTCCCTGCTCAAGATCATCCTCATGTGCGGCGGTGCCTACCTCTGCTACGAGGGCGCGGAGAAGATCTGGGAGAAGTTCGGCCCCGGCCACGGGCACCACGACGACGAGGCGCTGGAGAAGGTCGCCGCCGGCAACCCGGCCGAGACCGAGAAGACCCTCATCTCCGGCGCCATCCGCACCGACCTGATCCTCTCGGCCGAGATCATGGTGATCTCCCTCGACGAGGTGGCGGGCGAGAGCTTCTGGTCGCGCGCCGCCATCATGGTGGTCGTCGCCTTCTTCATCACCGCGGTCGTCTACGGCGTGGTCGCGCTCATCGTGAAGATGGACGACGTCGGCCTCTCGCTGGCCCAACGCTCCAGCGCCGTCGCCCAGCGGGTCGGCCGCGGGCTCGTGCAGGCGATGCCGCGGGTCCTCGAGGTCATCGGCGCCGTCGGCACGGCCGCGATGCTGTGGGTGGGTGGGCACATCGTGCTCGTCGGCTCCCACGACCTCGGCTGGCACGCGCCGTACGACGTCGTGCACCACCTCGAGGAGGCCGTGCACGACGCCACGGGTGCTCTCGGGTCGGTCCTCGGCTGGGTGACGAACACCGGCTGCTCGGCGGTCCTGGGGCTGGTCATCGGGGCCGTCCTGGTCGCGGTGATGCACCTGGTGCCGCGGCGCAACGCGCACTGACCCCCGGGCTGGTCCGCGACGGGTCGACGGCTGCTCGACGGCTGGCCGCTCCAGCCCACCACCCGCCGGGATTCCCGGTCGTCACGCCTGTCCGCCTACGCTGGACGGCGGACTGCGTGGGAGATCCCGACGGTGCGCAGATGCGCGACGCAGGCCTGGCTCCAACCCCCTGCGAGGAGACACCCTGATGGACTTCAAGGTCGCCGACCTGTCCCTGGCCGACTACGGCCGCACCGAGATCGAGCTCGCCGAGCACGAGATGCCCGGCCTGATGGCCATGCGGGAGCGCTACGGCGCCGAGAAGCCGCTGGCCGGCGCCCGCATCGCGGGCTCGCTGCACATGACCACCCAGACCGCGGTCCTCATCGAGACGCTGACCGCGCTCGGTGCCGAGGTCCGCTGGGCCTCCTGCAACATCTTCTCCACCCAGGACCACGCGGCCGCGGCCGTGGCGGTCGGCCCCGAGGGCACCGTCGACGCGCCCGCGGGCGTGCCGGTCTTCGCCTGGAAGGGCGAGACGCTGGAGGAGTACTGGTGGTGCACCCAGCAGATCCTCGACTGGGGCACCGACGAGGCCGGCGAGAAGCGCTTCGCGAACATGATCCTCGACGACGGCGGCGACGCCACCCTGCTGGTCCACCTCGGTGTCGAGGCGGAGAAGAAGGGCGAGGCGCCGGACCCGGCCACCGCCACGAGCACCGAACAGCGCATCATCTTCGAGGTGCTGCAGAGCAGCCTCGCCGCGAGCAAGGACCGCTGGACCAACGTCGCCCGCGAGATCATCGGCGTCACCGAGGAGACCACCACCGGTGTGCTCCGCCTCTACGACATGATGCGCGAGGGCTCGCTGCTCTTCCCGGCCATCAACGTCAACGACTCGGTCACCAAGTCGAAGTTCGACAACAAGTACGGCTGCCGCCACAGCCTCGTCGACGGCATCAACCGCGCCACCGACGTCCTCATGGGCGGCAAGGTCACCGTGGTCTGCGGTTACGGCGACGTCGGCAAGGGCTGCGCGGAGTCGCTGCGCGGCCAGGGCGCCCGCGTCATCGTCACCGAGATCGACCCGATCTGCGCGCTGCAGGCCGCGATGGACGGCTACCAGGTGTCGACCCTCGACGACGTCATCGAGATCGCCGACATCGTCATCACCGCCACCGGCAACAAGGACGTCGTCAGCGTCGACCAGATGCGCCGGATGAAGAAGAACGCCATCCTCGGCAACATCGGTCACTTCGACAACGAGATCGACATGGCCGGCCTGGAGACCTACCCCGGCGTCGTCCGCAAGAACGTCAAGCCGCAGGTCGACCTGTGGACGTTCCCCGAGGGCGAGGGCAACGCGATCATCGTGCTGTCCGAGGGCCGCCTGATGAACCTCGGCAACGCCACCGGCCACCCGTCGTTCGTGATGTCGAACTCCTTCACCAACCAGGTGCTGGCGCAGATCGAGATCTTCACCAAGCCGCAGGACTACCCCGTCGGCGTCTACGTGCTGCCCAAGCACCTCGACGAGGAGGTCGCCCGCCTGCACCTCGACGCGCTCGGCGTGCGGCTGACGACCCTGACCGACGACCAGGCGAAGTACCTCGGCGTCTCGGTCGAGGGGCCGTTCAAGTCCGACGAGTACCGCTACTGATCGATCGCGCACGGCGGCCCCGCGGTGTCGGGGCCGCCGTTCGCACGCCCGCCAGGGGGGAGGGTGCAAGATGGTGACCATGAGTGAGGCAGCGCCGCAGGACGACTACACGACCAAGGGTCGGGTACTCGTCGTCGACGACGACGCCTCGTTGGCCGAGATGCTCACCATCGTGCTGCGCCAGGAGGGCTTCGACTCGCGGATGTGCCTGCGCGGCGACGAGGCCGTCGAGGCCTTCCGCGACTACCGCCCCGACGTCGTCCTGCTCGACCTGATGCTGCCCGGTCGCGACGGCATCGACGTGTGCAAGGAGATCCGCGCCGAGTCCGGCGTGCCGATCGTGATGCTCACCGCCAAGGGCGACACCGTGGACGTCGTGGTCGGGCTGGAGTCCGGTGCCGACGACTACGTCGTCAAGCCGTTCAAGCCCAAGGAGCTGGTGGCCCG
Source organism: Nocardioides sp. REDSEA-S30_B4 (assembly GCF_001627265.1). NCBI lineage: Bacteria > Bacillati > Actinomycetota > Actinomycetes > Propionibacteriales > Nocardioidaceae > Nocardioides > Nocardioides sp. REDSEA-S30_B4. Next base: position 18,583 of record NZ_LUPI01000044.1, read on the forward strand.
CATCCGTGCGCGCGTACGCCGCTTCGACGCGACCGCGCAGGCCGAGACGCTCACCATCGGCGACGTCCACATCGACGTTGCCGGCCACCAGGTCACCCGTGGCGGTCGCCCGGTGAGCCTGACGCCCCTGGAGTTCGACCTCCTGGTCTGCCTGGCCCGCAAGCCGTGGCAGGTCTTCAGCCGCGAGGTGCTGCTCGAGCAGGTCTGGGGCTACCGCCACGCGGCCGACACCCGCCTGGTCAACGTGCACGTCCAGCGGCTGCGCTCGAAGGTCGAGCACGACCCGGAGAACCCCGAGATCGTGGTGACCGTGCGAGGCGTCGGCTACAAGGCCGGCACCGCCTGAGCGGCCGACGGGTGGCCGCGCTCACCTTCTGGCGCCGCTCCATCCAGGCACGGGTGGTGGCCAGCACCCTCGTGCTGTCGTTCCTGGTCGTCAGTGTCGTCGGCTGGTTCCTGCTGCGCCAGACCCGCGACGGCCTGCTCGACGACCGGGTCGACGCCGTCGTCGCCGAGGCGCTCGACGAGACCGAGGACGCCCGCACCCGGCTGGCCTCGGCCACCCTCAGCGACGTCGACGCCGCCGAGCAGCAGCGGGCGCTGGTCGAGCCGATCATCCAGCGAGGCCTCTCGCGCGACTTCGCGGTGGTGCTGGCCGGCCCTGCGGGTCCCACGGGCGTCGCGGCGGACCCGGGCGGCGGCGGGGCGACGTACACCTTCGGCCTGGACCGCACGTCGGTGCCGGCCTCGCTGGTCGACCACTTCTCGACGGTCGCGACGCCCTCGTGGACCTTCACCACGATCCGCCGGCTCGCCCCCGACGGGGAGACGCCGGTCTCCGAACCGGGCATCGCGGTGGGCTCGCAGGTCACGCTCCCGGCCGACGGCCGGACCTACACGCTCTACCTCCTGTTCCCGACCTCCGAGGACGAGGAGACCCTGGCGCTGGTCACCCGGGCGCTGCTGACCGCCGGGGTGCTGCTGCTCCTGCTGGTCGCCGGCGTGACCTGGCTGGTGGCCCAGCAGGTCGTCACCCCGATCCGGATGGCGCGGCGGGTCGCCGAGCGGCTGGCAGCCGGACAGCTGCAGGAGCGCCTGGAGGTCTCCGGCGAGGACGACCTGGCCCGCCTGGCCACCTCCTTCAACCAGATGGCCTCCAACCTGCAGCGCCAGATCCGCCAGCTCGAGGAGCTCAGCCGGGTCCAGCGCCGCTTCGTCTCCGACGTCTCCCACGAGCTGCGCACGCCGCTGACGACCGTGCGGATGGCCGGCGACGTGCTGCACGACGCCAAGGAGTCCTTCGACCCGGTCACCGCGCGCGCGGCGGAGCTGCTGCAGACCGAGCTCGACCGGTTCGAGACGCTGCTCGCGGACCTGCTGGAGATCAGCCGCTTCGACGCCGGCGCGGCGCAGCTCGAGGTCGACGACGTCAACCTCGTCGACGTCGCCCACCGCGTCGTGGAGAGCACCCGGCCGCTGGCCGACCAGCGCGGGGTGCGGCTCGTCGTCCGGGCCCCGGACCGGCCCTGCCTGGCCGAGGCCGACGTACGCCGGGTGGAGCGCGTCCTGCGCAACCTGGTCAGCAACGCGATCGACCACGCCGGTCCGCGGCGCCCGGGCGCCACGCCCACCGTCGTGGTGCGCGTGGCCGGCGACGACCACGCCGCGGCCGTGGCGGTGCGCGACCACGGCGTCGGCCTGGCGCCGGGGGAGTCGGCGATGGTCTTCAACCGCTTCTGGCGGGCCGACCCCGCCCGTGCCCGCACGTCGGGCGGCACCGGCCTGGGGCTGTCGATCTCCCTGGAGGACGCCCACCTGCACGGGGGCTGGCTGCAGGCGTGGGGCCGCCCGGGCGAGGGTGCGCAGTTCCGGCTCACGCTGCCGCGGCGCAACGGCGACGCCCTGCGCCGCAGCCCGATCCCGCTCATCCCCGACGACGTCGTGGAGCCGGTGTGAGGCGCCGGGTCGCGGCCAGCCTGGTCGCCGTCTGCCTCGCGGCGCTGACGGGCTGCGTCGCGCTGCCCGAGGCCGGGCCGGTCGTCGAGGTCGAGGAGTCGGGCGGCTCGGCCACCGACACCGGCGGTGCCGCCGCCATCGATGCGCGACCTCCGCAGGAGGGCATGTCCGCGGCCGAGGTGGTCAAGGGCTTCCTCGACGCGATGCAGGCCTGGCCCACCGAGCTGTCGACGGCCAAGCAGTTCCTCAGCTCGGAGACCCGGTCGACGTGGTCGCCCGCGGGCACCATCGTCTACGAGGACGCGCTGCCGCCGGCGGGCGCTGCCGCCCGGATCGAGGTGCGGCTCGGCGGCGCCAGCCGGCTCGACGCGCGCGGCGCCTGGCAGGGCGACCTCGCCCCCGAGGACAGCATCCTGGGGTTCCGGCTCGTGACCGAGGACGGCGAGTACCGCATCTCCGACCTGCCCGACGCCCTGGTAGTCCCGGAGACCTGGTTCGAGCAGCGCTACCGCCGGGTGGCTCTCTACTTCCCCGACCCCTCGGGGTCGGTGCTGGTGCCGGAGCCGGTCTTCGTCGGCGACGACCCGACCTTCGCCTCCTCGCTGGTCTCCGGGCTGCTGCGCGGCCCGGGCCGCGCCCTGCAGGGTGTCCTCGGCACCCAGCTGCCCTCGGGGCTCCAGGTCGACCTGTCGGTGCCGGTGACCGACGGGCTGGCCGCCATCAGCCTGACCGGTGAAGCGAGCGCGTTCTCGCCCGCCGACACCGAGCTGCTCTTCGCCCAGCTGGCCTGGACGCTGCGCCAGGATCCCGACGTCGACGCCTTCACCCTGGCGATCGACGGTCGGCCGGTGCGGACCGTGGGCGGGGAGACGCGCATCCCCGTGGCCGTGGGCGACCAGCTGGACCCGGTCGGCTTCCAGACCGACTCGCTGCTGCACGGACTGCGCGACGGGCTGCTCGTCTCGGGGACGCCAGGCTCCCTGGACCCGGTCGGCGGCGTCATGGGTCGTGTCGACCTCGGCGTGCGCTCGGTGGCCGTGGACCTGCTGGGCACGCGCGTCGCCGCGGTGTCCGAGGCCGGCGGCACCGTCCTGCTGGCCCCGCTGACCGACGGCGAGGGGGTCACGCCGCGGGAGGACCCGTCGACCGACCCCGGCCTGCCCGACGTGACGACCGCGGCCGTCGGCACCGACCTGCTGCCACCGGCCTGGGACGTCCACGACCGGCTCTGGCTGCTCGACCGCACGGCCGATGGCGCTGTCGTCAGGTGGGTGCAGGGGGAGGACAGTGGCGTGCTGGACGTCCCGGGGGTCACCGGCGAGGAGGTGCGTGACTTCCTGGTCTCCCGTGACGGCACCCGCCTGGTCGCCGTGGTCCGCGGTCCGAGCGCCGACACGGTCCGGGTGGCGCGCATCCGCGGGGACGACAGCGAGCGGGTGACCGGGGCGACCCGGTCGCGCCCGCTGAACCTCGACGACGACCCGAGCCGACGCATCCGCGACGTCGCGTGGACGTCCACCACCACCTTGGCCGTGCTCAACCGGCTCACCGACGTCTCGGCCAAGGTCGTCACCGTCGGCGTCGACGGCTCGCCCGGCGGGCTGGACGGCATCATCACCACGTTGTCCGGCGCCACCGCCCTCGTCGGCTCACCGGCACGCGGCACGCGCGTCTACGCCGTGACCGACACCGGGCTGGCCGACCTCAACGCCACTGTCCGTGGGCCGCGGGTGCTCGACGAGGGCCTCACCTTCGTGACGTACGCCGGCTGACCCGCCGACCCTCCACACGCCCCGCTCCTGACCGGGTCCTCCACCGCCGTCGCCCGGTCGTCCCGACGGCGGTCCGGTAGGCGGTGGGATGCCCCCGTGGACCCGACCACCCTGCGCGACGGCGCCCGTGACCTGCTGCTCGGCGGCCGGTGCGCGGCCTGCGACCGACCCGGGGGAGTGCTGTGTCGCGCGTGCCGCGAGCGCCTGCTCCTCGACGCCCCGCTGACCCGCTCGCGCACCCGGCCGCGGCCCTGCCCGCCCGGCCTGCTGCCGGTCTGGTCCTGCGGCGGCTACACCGGCGCGCTGCGCGCGCTGCTGCTGGCGCACAAGGAGCAGGGGCGCCACCAGCTGACCGCGCCACTGGGGGCACTGCTCGCGCAGAGCGTCGCCGGGTTGGCGGCGGAGGGCGGCGTCGCCCCGGGCGCGGTGCTCGTGCTGGTCCCGGTGCCCTCGCGGCCCGCCGCGGTGCGGGCCCGGGGCAGGGACGCGATGCTGGCGCTGGTGCGGGCGGCGGCGCGCGAGCTCGAGCGGGGTGGGGTGCCGGCCCGCTCGGTGCCGCTGCTGGCCACCCGTCCGGGGGTGGCGGACCAGTCCGGGCTCGACACGGCCGCGCGCGCCGCCAACCTGCACGGTGCGCTGCGGGTGCGCCCGGGGCCCCTGCGACGGCTGGCCGGCGGCGTACCGGAGATCGCGGGGGCGGTGGTCTGCGACGACGTCGTGACGACCGGCGCCACGCTCGTGGAGGCGCAGCGGGCGCTGCGGGCCGTGGGGGTCCCGGTGCTGGGCAGCGCCACGGTGGCGGCGACCTCTCGGCGGGGTACCGAGGGGAGGGGACGGCGCACCTGAGGCTTTGCCAAGAGGGGTCCTCGTTCCCTTCCGTGCACCCGCCGTTGGGCCTATCGTCTCGTCATGGAGTCCGTCCGGGTCCGTGGTTGCGTCGTCAGGGCGCGTCGGTCCATCCGGACGCCCTCACGGCAAGCCGATGCCAGTCGCAGGCGAAACGGTCCACGTAACCGCCTCCGGGCGGGATCACGGTGCGGCTTAGACGTAAGTCCTGCCTCGACCAGGTCACCAGATGTGACCGATGTCGGGAGAAGGCCAGTAGTGGCAGAGAAGCTGCGAACGCTTCAGCAGGCGATTGTGGGGACGAAGACCAGGTCGGCCGGACGGACTCCTCCTGCCACACACCAACGGCGCACCACCGACGGTGCGCGCTGAGGAGGGATTGCCATGGACGTTGTCGTGACCGGTCGTCACTGCGAGATCAAGGAGGGCTTCCGGGCCCATGTCTCGGAGAAGCTGACCAAGCTCGAGAAGCACGATCACCACATCATGCGGGTCCACGTCGAGGTCGATTGCGAGCCCAACCCACGTCAGCACGACCGTGCCGTCCACGTGGAGCTGACCGCGTTCTCCAAGGGGCCGGTGATCCGGGCCGAGGCCGCCGCCGACGACAAGATGGGTGCCCTGGACCTGGCGCTGGACAAGATGGCCAGCCAGATGCGCAAGGCCGCTGACCGGCGGCGCGTCCACCGCGGCGGCAAGCGCCCGATGTCGGTGGGCCAGGCGACCGCCGGCCTCCCGCTGCCCGGTGAGGGCCCCGGTGGTCTGGTCGTCGAGGACGAGAAGCCCGCCGAGACCAGCGAGGAGCGCTACGTCGGCCCCATCGCGGTCACCGGCGACGGCCCGCTCGTCGTGCGCGAGAAGACCCACCCGGCCTCCCCGATGACCCTCGACCAGGCGCTCTACGAGATGGAGCTGGTCGGTCACGACTTCTACCTCTACGTCGACAAGGAGAGCGAGCGGCCCGCGGTCGTCTACCGCCGCCGCGGCTACGACTACGGCGTCATCTCCCTCGACCTCGGCGAGGAGTGAGCCCTCAGCTGAGACGCACCTGAGCCGCGCGGGCCAGCCCCGCGCACCGACGGATGACACGTTCGGGTCCCCCTGGGGGGCCCGAACGTGCCATGATTCGGCCCGTGTCCCAGAGCGAGAACGACGAGTCCGTCCGAGTCCTCGTCGTCGACGACCAGGAGCTGTTCCGCCGCGGCCTGACGATGCTGCTCTCCGTCGAGGAGGGCATCGACGTCGTCGGCGAGGCCGGTGACGGCATCGAGGGCACCGAGCTCGCGGCCTCCGCTGCCCCCGACGTGGTCCTGCTCGACGTGCGGATGCCCAAGCGCACCGGCATCGAGGCGTGCAAGGCCATCAAGGAGGCCGTGCCCTCGGCCAAGATCATCATGCTCACGGTCTCCGACGAGGAGGCCGACCTCTACGAGGCGGTCAAGAGCGGCGCCGCCGGCTACCTGCTCAAGGACTCCTCGATCGAGGAGGTCGCCCAGGCCGTCCGCGTCGTCGCCGACGGCCAGTCGCTGATCAGCCCCTCGATGGCGGTCAAGCTCATCGACGAGTTCAAGCAGATGAGCAAGCCCGAGCGCGAGCACATGCCCGGCCTGCGGCTCACCGAGCGCGAGCTCGAGGTGCTGCGCCTGGTCGCCACGGGCAAGAACAACCGCGAGATCGCCAAGGACCTGTTCATCTCCGAGAACACCGTGAAGAACCACGTGCGCAACATCTTGGAGAAGCTGCAGCTGCACTCGCGCATGGAGGCGGTCATGTACGCCGTCAAGGAGAAGCTGCTCGATCTTCCGTGATGGCGAAGCCATCTCGGAAGATCATCGGTGGTCGAGCGAGCGGCACGGCTGAGCCTGCGAAGCCGTGACCCGCGTGTCGAGACCCGGTGGCGCGGTCGACGACGGCGACCACCGTCGGTGCGGCGCCCGCAGCGCCGCGGAGTGCGGCGGTCGCGCGAGCGCCCTCGCCACATCTCAGGACGTCTCCGGTGCGGGTCGAGGCCCCGGGATCCGACTGTGAAGTGCTCTCGACACGCCATGCGTGACGTCTGCACTCCACATGCGTCTGTCAGACGAAGGGCACACGGTGCGGCAGAAGCGGACGTTCAGCGGCGCCGCCTGTAGCCGTCGAATTGGTGTCGGGGCTCGGCTTCGAGGGCGAACTGCTCCTGCACTTGCTCGTCGGAGAGGCGGATCTCCGAGAGGCTCGGCGACTCAGCATCTGAGGGTGAACTCGATCTGGTGGTCGGCCAGGACCCGTATCTCGTAGCGGGGGTCGTGGGCGGTGCGGTGGTGGGTGGGGCACAGCAGCCGGCCGTTGGCCAGGTCGGTGGTGCCGCCGGTGGCCCACGGCTGGTCGTGGTGGGCGTGGCAGAACCAGGCCGCGGTCCGGCAACCGACCGCGGTGCAGCCCTTGTCGCGGGTGGCCAGCGCGATGCGTTGGGCGCGGGTGAACAGCCGCTTGCGGCGGCCGACGTCGAGGACCTCGCGTCGGCCATCCAGGACGACGGGGACGATGTCGGACTCGCAGGCCAGCCGTCGGGCGGTGTGGGCGGCGATCCGGTCACCGGTGTCCAACGTGGCGGCTGCCAGGCCGCCGGTCAGGGTCTCGAGGGTCATGGTGACGACCACCGTCGCGCCGGTCGACATCTCCGGGACCTGGGAGCCATCAAGCTTCTCCAGCAGCTCGCAGAAAGCGGCACCGAGCTCGACGCCAGTGGCGGCCTTGACCGGCTCCGGTCGCCCACCCTCCACCGGGATCTCGCCCAGGGCGG
>NZ_LUPI01000045.1:0-24287 GCF_001627265.1 Nocardioides sp. REDSEA-S30_B4
CTCGCCCCGCTCTGCAGACGCCACCACCGAGCCAAGACCCACCCATCCCCCGACGGGCGATGGGACTACGCCCAGCTCACCCCCACCACCTGGCTCTGGACCAGTCCCCACAGCCTGCGGTTCCTCGTCCACCCCGACGGCACCACCGAGCTCTGACGGCGCCCGCTGCACACACGACAGCGCCGGCCGCGATCCTGGGATCGCGACCGGCGCTGCTCTGTGATGACTCAGCGACGCACGGTCAGTTGCTTCGTCTTCTCCGAGGCCGCGACCGCCTCGTCACCGGCGTACGACGCGGTGATGGTGTACTCGCCCGGCTTCCGGAACGGGTTGCGCATCCGCAGGGTCGCGCGCCCCTTCTTGTCCAGCGTGGCGGTCTTCTCCTTGCCACCCGCCTCGACGGTCACCGTGCCGGTGGGGACCCCGGCGCTGCTGCGGACGGTGACCTTCAGCGTGACCTTGCCCTTGCCCGCCTTCGGCTGCTTGGGCCGGACCTTCAGCAGGACACGTGACGGCGCGGTCTCCGGGGCGTCGGCGACCAGGTCGAGGCCGACCTTGACCGGGTCGTGGTCGCTGGAGCGGAACGGACCGGCGTCGTGGAAGTCGGTGCCGTGGTAGTTCCAGCGGGAGTACTCCATCGCGACGGACTCACCGGAGTTGATGTTCCAGATGTCCACGCCGGTGACGGCGGCCAGCGCCGCGTCGTTGGCGAGCACGTGGTCCAGCGAGCCGGACAGGCCGCTGAAGGAGTAGGACCACTCCTCCTCGTCCGAGACCGTCTGGGTGTTGGTGTAGCCGGCGTCGTGGAGGACCTGCATCGGGTCCTCCATCGAGTAGGCGTTGAAGTCACCGGCGAGCAGCACCGCGTCGGTGCCGGTCTCGGCCGCGACGCCGGGGACCCAGGCCGCCAGGGCCTCGGCCTGCTCGACGCGGTCGGGGTTGGCGTTGCCCTGGCCCGTGCCGTCGTCGACACCGGAGCCCTTGGACTTGAAGTGGTTCACGATGAAGAGGAACTCCTCGCCGCCCCCGACGGGCGCGAAGACCTGCCCGATCGGCTCGCGGGCGTTGCCGAAGGCCTGGCCGGAGGCCGACTGGTCACCCAGCGCCCGGGCCTCGCCTACACGCTCGACCGACGCCGGCTGGTAGATGATCGCGTTGGTGATGACGTCCTGCTCCGAGGCCGGCGGGAGCTCGGCCGAGGACGGGTTCGCCGCCCACTTCTGCTCCCCCGCCGCCGCGTTGAGCGCGGCGACCAGGGCCTCGGTGGCCTCGTCGGGCTGCTCGCCCAGGGCCGCGGAGTTCTCGATCTCCATCAGGCCGACGACGTCGGCGTCGAGGGTGTTGATCGCCGAGACGATCTTCTCCTGCTGACGCTGCAGGTCCTGGGGGTCCCAGGCGCCGCGCTGGTCGCAGCCACCGCGCACGTTGTTGCCGTCGCCGTCGCGGTCGACGTAGGCCAGGCAGCCGTCGTCGCCCACGTTGTCGTCGTCGGCGTCACCGAGGGTCGTGAAGTAGTTGAGCACGTTGAAGGACGCCACGCTCAGGTCGCCACCGACCTCCTCGGGGGCCGCGGTGCGGGTGTTCTCGAAGACCGCCGGCGAGGTCGCGGTGTAGTCCGGACCGCTCACCGAGGTCGTCGGCTGGAAGCGGTACGTCGGGCTGCTGGGCGAGCCGCCCTGGGTCAGCACCACGGGCTCGGTGAAGGTCGCCGCAGCGCCCACCCGGACCGGGTCGGTGTTGGAGACGTAGGGCGGGGTCAGGAACTGGCTGCGGGTGTAGTCGGTGCTCGACCCGTCGTCCAGCGTGATCGCGCGGGCGGCGTTGTCGGCCTCGACCGCGGCGATGGCGGCGAGGTCCTGGGCGTCGGCGACCTCGGTCGGCTGGATGAGCGGGGTGTCGCCCAGGGCCAGGCCGACCTCGCCGTACTGGTTGGTGGAGTAGGTGTTCGTCACCGTGAAGCGCTCGCCGGTTGGGTCGAACAGCATGCCCTCCAGCGCCTCCTTCTCGGCGTCCGAGGCGGGCCAGGCGCCGGCGTACGCGGTCACCGGCTCGGTCGGCTCGAGCTCGACGACCTCGGCCTCGGAGGAGACGACCTGCGTGGCGCCGGCGTACTCCGAGACCTCACCGGTGACCTCGACGTGGTCGCCGGGCTCGACGGTGATGCTGCCCGAGCCCTGGGGGAAGTAGACGAACACGCCGTCGGAGGCCGTGCGCTCGGTCTCGCCGCCGGTGCCGGGGGTCTGGAGGTAGAAGCCGTAGAGGTACTGCGGCACCGCGGTGACCACGCCGGTCGTGACGACCTCGGTGCCGACCAGCGGGCTGGTGAAGCCGTCGCCCTGGATCTCCGCGATGGTCGCCTCGGTGGGCTCCGGCTCCGGCTCCGGCTCGGGCTCGCTCCCGGTGCCGGTCGGCGTCGGGGCACCGGTGGTGAACTCGGCGCCGTTCTCGTCGGCGTCGGGAGCCGTGCGCGAGGACGAGGTCGTGTTGGAGACCCCGGCGGCCTTGGCCGTGCCCTCCCACGTGTTGCTGTTGACGCCGAGCAGGTCGACGACGCCCGGGAGCACCCCGACCGAGCCGGTCGGCAGCGTGAGCGGCTCGGTGCCGGAGGACAGCCACACGGTGAAGGCGGAGCCGGACATCGCGGTCGTGCCGACGACGTCGGGCGTCGGCAGCGACTCCGTGCCGCCCGAGCCCTGCGCCTGCTGGACGAGGTAGTAGCCGCCGGCGGGCACGGTGCCGGACAGCTCCGTCACGGCCCCGGCGCCGGTGCCGCCCGAGGAGCGGTACTGCACCGACATCCCGTCGACGCTGATCGCCGCGTCGGTGGGGTTGTGCAGCTCGATGAAGTCGTGGGTGAGGGTGGCGCCGGAGTTGCCGCCGCCGCCGTAGGCCTCACTGATGACGAGGCCGGTGCTGGCGGCCTGGGCGGGCGCCAGGCTGAGGCCGGTGGCCAGGGTGGCGAGGCCGAGCGAGCCGGCGCTGAACAGCGCGAGCCGGCGGCCTGCGCCCCGGGAGGTGGTGGGCACGGGTGACTGCCTTTCCGAGAGGGGTCCCGAGAGATCCGAGAACCGAGAGGGAGATCCGAGGTGACGGGCCGACGATGACGGGCCCAGATGGACCGACGGCGAACGCCTCCCGGCCGTCCGGGGACGACCGGGAGGCGTTCGCAATCAGGTGGTGCTCAGGTGGTGCACAGGTGCTGGGTCTGGCGCCGGGTCAGCGGACCTTGAAGCGCAGGGTGTCCGAGGCGTCGCCGTAGGAGACGGTGATGACCTGGACGCCCTTCTCGTCGAAGGGACCGATGCGCGTGACGGCCTTGCCCTTCTTGTTCAGCGTGACCTTCTTGTCCACGCCCGCACCGGAGAGGATGACCTTGCCCGAGGCCGGCTCGCCGTCGACCTTGACCTTGACGGTGACCTTGAGCTTCTTCTTGCCGGCCTTGAGCGGACCCTTGGGGTTGCGCTTCGCGGTCACGACGGCCATCTCGGGCTGGGCCTCGAAGGCGAGCGGCACCAGGATCTCGGTGCCGGTCGTCATGCCGGTGACCACCAGGCCGTCGGGGGCTCCGTAGTAGGTCGGGACAGTGCCCATGACCGAGGCGGTGCCCGCCTCGTCGTCGTTGGCGCTCTCGGCGACGGTCGGGTCGACCGCGAAGGTGCCGAGGCTCTTGCCTCCGACGCTTACCTCGACCTCGTCGTCCACGAGGGCGTCGATGCCGGCGGTGGGCGCCATGATCAGCGAGGACAGCTCGACCTCGAGCTCGTCACCCGGCGCGTACGACGCCGGGGCACCCTCGGGGAGGGTGGCACCGATCGAGCGCTGCTCGGCGTCCACCGGCAGGGCCTCGGAAGAGGCGAACTCGTCCATGAAGTCGACCATGGCCTGCAGGTCGGCGTACCCGGTGTCGGTCGGGTCGCTGCCCTCGGCGAGGGTGAAGAAGTTGTCGCCACCCGAGGCCAGGAAGGAGTTGGCGACGACCGAGTAGGTCTCCTCCATCTCGATCGGCATCTCGTCGAGCCACATGCCGGTGACGTGCTCGCCGGCGGAAGCGGTGGGGTCGTAGCTCCACTCGAAGCCGTCGGAGACGCCGAGGTGCAGGATCGGGCGCGAGGAGCCGTCGGGCTGCCACTGCTCCTCCAGCACCGACTTCAGCTGCTCACCGGTCAGGTCCAGCTTGACTAGGGTGTTGGCGAAGGGCTGGACGACGGCGGCCTGCTTGTAGGTCAGGACGGCCGGGTAGCCCTCGGCGTTCTCGCCGAGCATGTCCGCACGCAGACCGCCGGGGTTGATGAAGCCGATCTGGGTGTCGGCCGCCCAGCGCTGGGCCTCGGCGACCAGGTTGCCGACTGTGGACTCGCCACCGCGGTTCTCAGTGGTGCCGTTGCCGGCCTTGGCGCGGGTGAACGGGCCCGCGATCTCGCCCAGGGGCTGGGCGCCGAGCTCGTCGGAGACCGCCACCGCGGCGTCGACGATCGCCTTGACCTCGGGGTCCTCGGCGAAGGGGTCCTCGGTGCGCGCGACGTTGATGATCTCGCTGCCGTCACCGACCTTGAGGAACGGGTCGGCCTGGCCGTCGGCGTCGACGGTGAAGGTCAGGCGGTTGATGTTGAGGCCGTACTGACCGGCCGAGACGACCGGACGCGGCTGCAGAGGCGCGTCGGCCGGGGCGATCAGGCAGTCGTAGGCCAGGTGCGTGTGACCCGAGATGATCGCGTGCACCGACGAGTCGACGCCCTGCACGATCGACCCGAAGTCGGTGTCGTCGGCCAGGTCGGCGATCGCGTCGCAGTCGGTCGTCGGGGCGCCCTCGTGCACGAGCATGACGATCAGGTCGACACCCTCGGCCTCCAGCGCGTCGGCCTCGGTGTTGACGGCGTCGACGATGTCGGTGACCTCGAGGTCGGCGATGCCGGCCGGGGAGACCAGCTCGGGCAGGTGCTCGGTGACGGCGCCGATGAAGCCGACCTCGACGGCGGAGTCGCCCTCGCCGATGGTCTGCACGTAGGTGGGCTCCAGCGCGTCCTCGCCGGAGTCCTTCATCTTCACGTTGGCGCCGATGTAGGTCCACTCGGCCCCGCCGCGCGGGTTGGTGTCGGCGTCGAAGGGAGCCATCACCCGGTTGACCAGGTCGTCGTAGCCCTGGTCGAACTCGTGGTTGCCCACCGCGGAGACGTCCAGACCCGCGGCGTTGAGGACGTCGAGGGTCGGCTTGTCCTGCTGGATGAACGACTCGAAGGTCGAGGCACCGATGAGGTCGCCGGCAGCGGCGAAGATGGTGTTCTCCTCGCCGTACTCCGCACGGACGGAGTCCACGGCGGTGGCGAGCTTGGCCGCGCCGCCCGCGTCACGTGCGGCGAGCAGCCGACCGTGGAAGTCGTTGATGCCGACGATGGTGACGTCGACGGGCGAGAGGGCGTGGGCGGCTGGGGCCTGGACTACGACGGTCGCCGAGGTGGCGGCGACCGCGAGCCCGAGGCCGAGCGCTGCGGCGCGTCGGCGCAGCGGCGAGGACCCGGAGCGTGAGTGCACTGGGGGAACCCTTCAGGTGGGGCTGGTATGGACCGGCGCACCGTAACCCTGCAAGAGGGCTCTTCGACCGGCCCGATCGTTAACGTCGCGTGACACCTGCACGAAAGGCGGGATCCGGTGAAGGATTGCCATCACGCACCTGGCCGGATGGTCAGGTGTTGCCTCTGGCGCCGCCCGAGCACCCCGTGATGAGGTGGGTGATTGCCCTCGCCCGAGGGGGTCGACCGGTGGGTCAGCCGCGCAGCTGGTGGCGCTGCTTCCAGACGTCGCGGTAGAACTCCCAGCCCGACCACAGCGTCAGCCCGACGGCGACCGCCAGCAGCCCCTGCGAGACGTAGAACAGCACCTCGCCGGGCGTCTGCAGCGCCGCGGGCAGGTCCGGGTCGCGCAGCGGCAGCACCAGCCCACCCAGCGCCAGCCCCTGGGCGGTGGTCTTCCACTTGCCGAGGTCCTTGGCCGCGATGACGACCTTGGACAGCACCGAGAGCCGCAGCAGCGTCACACTCCACTCGCGCAGCAGCACGATGATGGTCACCCACCACCAGATGTCGCCCACGACGGCCAGCCCGATGAAGGCCATGCCGGTGATCGCCTTGTCGGCGATGGGGTCGGCGATCTTGCCGAAGTCGGTGACCAGGTTGCGCGCGCGGGCGATGTCCCCGTCGATCTTGTCGGTGATCATCGCGACCGCGAAGATCGCGTAGGCGATCGTGCGCCACGTCGCGGACTCGCCCCCGTCGACCAGCAGCGCCCAGCCGAAGAACGGCACCATCACGATGCGCAGGCTCGTGAGGAGGTTCGGCAGGTTCCAGTTGCTGGGCTTCTGGGACGTCTCGGTCACGGGCACTCCTGGGTCAGGGCGTGGGGTCAGACGGACGAGCGGGTCAGGACGGGTCGAGCGGGCGGGCGACCAGGTCGATGCCGTCGGTGTCGACGACCTCGGCGCGGACGATCTCCCCCACCGAGGCGGTCGTGTCGTCGAGGCCGTCGAGCAGCGTCGTACCGTCGACCTCGGGGCCCTGCAGGGCCGCGCGGCCGACGACCTCGCCGTCCTCGACCGACTCCACGAGCACCTCGACGACCTCGCCGATGCGCTCCTCGGCGCGCTCGGCGGTCAGCTGCTCGACCAGGGAGGTGACGTGCTCGGCGCGGGCGCGCACCTCGTCCTCGTCGAGCTTGTCCTCGAAGCCGGCGGCCTCGGTGCCGTCCTCGTCGGAGTAGCCGAAGACGCCGGTGACGTCCATCCGCGCGGCGACGAGGAAGTCGCACAGCGTCTGGAGGTCCTCCTCGGTCTCCCCGGGGAAGCCGACGATGACGTTGGAGCGCACGCCGGCCTCGGGCGCCAGGGCGCGGACCTGCTCGAGCAGGCCGAGGAAGGACTCGGGGTCACCGAACCGGCGCATCCTGCGCAGCACCGTGGCGCTGGCGTGCTGGAAGGACAGGTCGAAGTAGGGCACGACGCCCGGCGTGGAGGCGATCGCCTCGATCAGGCCGGGGCGGGTCTCGGCGGGCTGCAGGTAGGACACCCGCACCCGCTCGACACCGTCGACCGCCGCCAGCTCGGGCAGCAGAGTCTCGAGGAGCCGGATGTCGCCGAGGTCCTTGCCGTACGACGTGGAGTTCTCGCTGACGAGGAAGAGCTCCTTCACGCCCTGGCCGGCCAGCCAGAGCGCCTCCTCGAGCACGTCGGTGGGTCGCCGCGAGACGAAGGAGCCGCGGAAGGACGGGATCGCGCAGAACGAGCACCGGCGGTCACAACCGCTGGCCAACTTCAGCGACGCGGTCGGACCGGACTCCAGGCGCCGGCGCACCGACGCGGGACCCGAGGCATGGCCCGGGACGGCGGCGGTGGACATCGAGCGCTCGACCGGGGTGATCGGGAGCAGCAGGCGGCGGTCGCTCGGGGTGTGCGCCTGGTGGGACTCGCCGGCCAGGATGCCGCGCAGCCGGTCGGCGATGTCGGGGTAGTCGTCGAAGCCGAGCACCGCGTCGGCCTCGGGCAGCGACTCGGCGAGGTCCTTGCCGTAGCGCTCGGCGAGGCAGCCGACGGCCACGACGGCCTGCGCCTTCCCGCCGTGCTCGGTCTTGAGGTCGGCGGCCTCGAGCAGGGCGTCGACGGAGTCCTTCTTGGCCGCCTCGACGAAGCCGCAGGTGTTGACCACCACGGTGTCGGCGTCCTCGGCGTTCTCGACCAGGCGGAACCCGCCGGCCTCGAGCCGACCGGCGAGCTCCTCGGAGTCCACGTCGTTGCGTGCACACCCCAGGGTCACCATCGCCACCGACAGCAGTGGCCGCTCCGGGGTGGGGTCGGCTGCGGTCGGGGTGGCGGTGGACTCAGGTGTGTGGGTACTCATGACGACTCGTCAGTATGGCGGGCCGCTCCGGCACGCACCTACTCCGCGACTACTCCGCGACTACTCCGCGACGAAGGTGTCCTGCGCCTGACGACCCGTCGCACCGAGGGCACCGTGATCGACGCCACCCACGCTGACCTGCACCGAACCGTCCGAGGACTGCACCCGCACCGGCTGGGAGACCTTCGGCAGGACCTTGACCTGGCCGAAGGCCAGCGTGCCCTTGTAGACCAGCTCGTTGGCGCCGTCGCGCACCACGACCTCGGCTCCCCCGCCCGCGGCGGTGAGCACCACCGGCACCTTGGTGCCCGTGGCGGTCGTGCCGCTGGTGGTGGTCAGACTGGGCAGCGGGTCCCGGACCTCGACCGGGCTGTCGGTGACCAGCCGGGCGACCGACCACGCGAGCACGAGCGCCATCACGGCCGCCACGAGGACCGACCAGTTGGGGCCGCCCCGGGTGCCGCGCAGGGCACCGCCCTGGCCGAGCTCGGCCTCGAAGACGCGGCGCGGGGTGACCGGCGCGTCGGCGTACCGCTCGTCGTAGGAGGCGACCAGCGGGGCCGCGTCGATGCCGAGCACGCGCGCGAGGGTGCGCAGGTGGCCGCGGGCGTAGAAGTCGCCGCCGCACGGGCTGAAGTCGTCGACCTCGACGGCCTCGATGACGTGCGGGCGGATGCGGGTGCGGTCGGCGAGCTGGTCGACGGTGAGACCCAGGCGGGTGCGGGCGGCGGCCAGCTCGGGACCGATGACCGGGTCGGGCGCCGGCTGCTCCTCCTCGGGCAGCACGATCGGCTCGACCGCGTGGCCCTCGCGGGCGATCGGGCGGACCCGGTCCCCCCAGACCTCGGTGTCCTCGACCAGGTCGACGCTGCCGGGGCGCCGCAGCTCGCGGGCCTCGGGGAGCTCGGGACGGTCGGCGCGGCACAGGCGCGGCGCCGCCGCGCTCGGGCAGGAAGCGGGCGACGGAGTCGATGGCGTGGGCCAGCATCGGCCGCAGCCCCGCGTGCACGCGCTCGGGGGCCGGCTCGTGCCCGGGGACCTGGCTGCCGGGGACCTCGTGCTCGTCGTGCGCCGAGGAGCCGCCGTGGTGGTCCCCGTGGTCGTCCTGGTCCCCATCGTGGTCGCCCTCGTGCCACTCCTCGTCGGAGACGTAGGTGTAGCCGTCGATCTCGGCGACCTCGCAGCGGTCCTGCGCCAGCGCGGCCAGGGCGTCGACGACGTCGCCGTCGGTCAGGCCGGTGACCCGCGTCGAGAGCGAGAGCGGGACCTGGATCGGGTCCTCACCGCTGAGCACGTCGATCGAGCCGTCACGCAGGAAGCGCCGGCGCGGCAGCACCTCGACGGCCTGGATCTCGGTCCAGGGCAGCCCCCGCCACTCCTTGCCCGTGCGCAGGCGCACCCCGAGGTCGTCGGCGACGAAGAGCGGCGCCCGGGCGTCGAGGACGCCCTGGGCGTGCACGAGGGCGATGAGGGCGAGCACCAGCGCCAGGACCCAGTCCAGGGCGGTGCCGCCGGAGGCGGCACGGGTGAGGTACGCCGCGGCGACCACGCCCGCGACGACACCGGTGCTCGCGGTGAGCAGCGTGTTGCGTCGTACTTCCACGTTCACATCTCCCCCTGAAGGGTCGCGATGACACCGTCGACCTCGTCGGGCTTCACGAGCACGTCGCGAGCCTTCGAGCCCTCACTGGGACCGACCACGCCTCGGGACTCCAGGATGTCCATGAGGCGACCGGCCTTGGCGAAGCCCACGCGGAGCTTGCGCTGCAGCATCGAGGTGGAGCCGAACTGCGTCGACACCACGAGCTCCACGGCCTGGACCACCAGGTCGAGGTCGTCGCCGATGTCGTCGTCGAGCTCCTTCTTGCTCTGCTGGGGAGCGGTGACGTCCTCGCGGTACGACGGCTCCAGCTGCTCCTTGCAGTGCTTGACCACCTGGGCGATCTCGGCCTCGGTGACCCAGGCTCCCTGGACGCGCACCGGCTTGGAGGCGCCCATCGGCAGGAACAGCCCGTCACCCTGGCCGACCAGCTTCTCCGCGCCCGGCTGGTCGAGGATGACCCGGCTGTCGGCGAGGCTGGAGGTGGCGAAGGCCAGGCGGCTCGGCACGTTGGCCTTGATCAGGCCGGTCACCACGTCGACCGAGGGGCGCTGGGTGGCCAGCACCAGGTGGATGCCGGCCGCGCGGGCCAGCTGGGTGATGCGGACGACCGCGTCCTCCACGTCGCGCGGGGCGACCATCATCAGGTCGGCGAGCTCGTCGACGATGACCAGGAGATAGGGGTAGGGCTCGAGCGTGCGCTCGGAGCCCAGCGGCACCTCGACCTTGCCCGCCCGGACGGCCTTGTTGAAGTCGTCGATGTGGCGGAACCCGAAGTTGGCCAGGTCGTCGTAGCGCAGGTCCATCTCGCGCACGACCCAGGCGAGCGCCTCGGCGGCCTTCTTGGGGTTGGTGATGATCGGGGTGATCAGGTGCGGGACGCCCTCGTAGGCGTTCAGCTCCACCCGCTTGGGGTCGACCATGATCATCCGGACCTCGTCGGGCGTGGCCCGCATCAGCACCGAGGTGATCATCGAGTTGATGAAGCTGGACTTTCCGGAGCCGGTGGCACCGGCGACCAGCAGGTGCGGCATCTTCGCGAGGTTGGCGACGACGAAGCCGCCCTCGACGTCCTTGCCGAGGCCGGCCACCATCGGGTGGTGGTCGGCACGGGCCCGGCCCGAGCGGAGCACGTCGCCGAGGGAGACGATCTCCTTGTCGAGGTTGGGGATCTCCACGCCGACCGCGGACTTGCCGGGGATCGGGCTGAGGATGCGCACGTCCGCACTGGCCACCGCGTAGGCGATGTTGCGCTGGATGTTGGTGATCTTCTCGACCTTCACGCCGGGGCCGAGCTCGACCTCGTAGCGCGTGACGGTCGGGCCGCGGGTGTAGCCGGTGACCTGGGCGTCGATGGAGAACTCCTCGAGCACCTGGGTCAGCCGGTCCACGACCTCGTCGGAGGCCTTGGACCGCGCCTTGTGCGGCGAGCCCTCCTTCAGCACCTCGGTCGCGGGCAGGCTGTAGGTGATGTCGCCGGAGAGCTGGAGCTGCTCCACGCGGGGCGGCAGGTCGGCGTGCGGCGGCGGCTCGAGGACGTCCTTGTGGCCGTCGGCGGTCGGGGACGTCGCGCCGGCGTCGACCGCGGCCATCGCCTCGGTGGGCACGTCGTCGAAGATCGCCAAGCCGGCGTCGGTGTCGCTCCTGGAGCCGCCGTCCTCCTCCAGCGCGACGTCGAGCGCGTCCTTGCCGCGCTTCTTGCGGCCCTTGGCGGAGGTCTCCTCCACCAGCGGGGTGTCGTACGCCGGGTAGCCCTCGGGCTCGAGGCCGTCCTCGCCCTTGCGCGAGCGGCGTCGCGTGATCGGCTCGTCCTCCTCGTGCACCCGGCCCAGGGCCCGGTCGCGCAGGTCGGCGAGCTTGTCGGGCACCTGGTAGACGGGCGTGGCGGTGATGACGAGGACCCCGAAGACGCCGAGGAGGAGCAGCAGCGGGACGACGAGGTAGGTGGTGCGCAGCAGGTCGAGCAGCAGCGAGGAGACGACGTACCCGACCGCTCCCCCGCCCTCCTGCAGCGGCGTGGCGTCGCCGGCGACCGGCTGAGGGCTGCCGTTGGCGACGTGGACGATGCCGAGCAGGCCGAAGGACAGGGCGGTCCAGCCGATGACCTGCCGGCCGGCGGGACCGTGGCCCACGGGGTCGCGCATGACGCGCCACCCGGCCCAGACCAGGACCATCGGGACGAACCAGCCGATCTTGCCGACGGTGCCGGCGACGGCGAACCGCACCGGGTCGGTCACCGGGCTCTGCACCTGGAACCACACCGCGGCGGCGGAGACCAGCGCGAGGGCGACCAGCACCAGGCCGGCACCGTCGCGCCGGTGCTCGGGCTCGAGGTCGCGGGCACCGCGGCCGATGCCGCGGGCCACGGCACCGATGCCGTGGGCGACGGCCAGCCAGAACGCGACGACCCCCCGCAGCACCGCGCCGAGCGCGAGGCCGACCGGGTTAGGTCCGCTGCGCACCGAGCGCGGGGCCGGCCGCGAGGTCGTCGACTTCTTCGCCGACGACTTCTTGGGCGCAGGCTTGCGCGCCGGCGGCCGCTTGGCCGCGCTCTTGGTGGTGGAGGTACTCCGTGGTCGGGTGCCCGTGCTCGTGCCGCTGCGCGTGCTGGTGCTGCGGCTGGACGTGCTCGTGCTCCGCGACCCCGGCGGGGAAGACGTACGGGTCGCCATGGTCACGACCCTAGGCGACCACCACACGAGTCACAGGGATTGACTCACGTCCCACCCTCACGTGTCGCTTGAGGGTTTTCCGGAGCCACGTCCGAGCGGAGCGAGGGACTCGACGCGAGGAGGTGAGCGAGCCCGCGACCGAGGCACGAGGTCGCGACGGCGTGTCGAGCCCGGTCGAACCGGCGTATCAATACGCCGGCTCGGCGTCCCGTGGCTGGTCGTCGGGGTCCGGGAGCGCGTCGAGGGGTGGGGAGAGCCGGCGGGCGCCGAGCAGGACGGCGGCGCCGACCAGCATGGTGACCACGAAGCCGATGGTGGTGGAGCCGGTGAGCGCGAGGCCGCAGTAGCCGGCCGTGGCGGCGACCACGGCGACGGCGACGTACGGCAGCTGAGTGGTGACGTGGGTGATCACGTTGCACCCGGCACCGGTCGAACTGAGGATCGTGGTGTCGGAGATCGGCGAGGAGTGGTCGCCGGCCACCGCGCCGGCCAGCACGGCCCCGAGCACCGGGAGCAGCAGCTCGGGTGCGTCGACGGCGTTGACGATGCCGCCGGCGATCGGCAGCAGGAGCCCGAAGGAGCCCCAGCTGGTGCCGGTGGCGAAGGCCATCGCCAGGGCGACCAGGAAGACGACGGGGACCAACCACTCGGTGGGCAGCGAGGAGTCCTCGACGAGGCCGCCGAGGTACTCCCCCGTACCGAGGGAGTCGATCAGCGAGCCGAGCATCCACGCCAGCAGCAGGATGCTGACGGCCGGCCACATCGACCGCAGGCCCTCCCACCAGCCCCGACCGAAGGTCGAGCGGCTGAACTTGGGGTTGGAGGCGGTGTCGCGGGAGTAGTAGTAGAGCGCTGCGAGCAGCGCCGGCGCCGCACCGACCAGCAGGGACCAGGTGACGTCGGCCTCGGCGAGCAGGTCCAGCGGGGCCCAGGACCCGGAGGCGCGCACCCCGCTCCACACGATGCCGGCCAGCACGCCGAGCACCAGCAGCACGAACGGCACCACCAGCGCCCGCTTGGCGCCGGGCCGGTGGACGGGCAGGTCCTCGGAGAGCTGGCCCGGGATGTCGTCGCCGGGCTCATAGGTCCTGCCCTCCTCCAGGGCGCGTCGCTCCTCGCGGCGCATCGGGCCGAGGTCGACGTTGAGCGCGACCACGAGCACCACCATCAGCAGCGCCGCCCAGGCGTAGTAGTTGGCTGCCGCGGCCCGGACGTAGGCGCCGAGGTCGCTCACGGTCAGCGCCGACGCGGCGATGATCGGTGTGAAGATGCCCAGGATGTAGGCGCCCCAGCTCGAGAAGGGCATCAGCACGGCCACGGGTGCCGAGGTCGAGTCGACCAGGTAGGTCAGCTTGGCGCGCGAGACCCGGTGCCGGTCGGTGATCGGCCGGCTGACCTGGCCGACGGTCAGGGCGTTGAAGTAGTCGTCGACGAAGATTGCGCCACCCAGGGCCGCCGGCAGCGCGATGGCGCCGCGCCGGGTGCGGATGCGCTCGTGCGCCCAGTCGGCGAAGGCCCGGGTGCCGCCCGACATCGACACGAAGGCGGTGATGACGCCGAGCGCCAGGGTGAAGAGGAGGATGTAGACGTAGGTGGTGTTGAGCTCGCCGTCGCTCCAGAAGATCTGGGCGAACGCCGACCACAGCTCCTCGAGGGTGTCGACGGGGCTGAGGTCGGCGACCAGCAGTGCCGCCGAGACCACGCCGAGCCCGAGGCTCAGCAGGACCTTGCGGGTGGTCACCGCCAGCCCGATGGCCAGCACGGGGGGCAGCAGGGTCAGCAGCGGGTAGTCGTCGATCACGTCGCACCTCCTGGGTGGGCCGGGAGGTTACTCCTCGCCCCGGAGCGACGGACCACCCCGGCGGACCAGGGTCGGCGTCGCGCCCTCAGGCGTCGATGACCACCGGGATGATCATCGGCCGACGACGGTGGGTGTTGGACACCCAGCGACCGATCACCCGGCGTACGGTCTGCTGCAGCTGGTAGGAGTCGGTGGCCCCGTCGGCGACGGCCCTGTCGAGCGCGTCGATGATGGCGGGCTTGACGTCCTCGAAGACCGAGTCGTCCTCGGCGAAGCCGCGGGCGTGGATCTCCGGGCCGCCGGCGACCTTCCCGGAGACCGAGTCCATGACGACGATGACCGAGATGAAGCCCTCCTCGCCGAGGATCCGCCGGTCCTTGAGGTCGGACTCGGTGATGTCGCCGACGGAGGATCCGTCGACGAAGACGTAGCCGCAGTCGACCTTGCCCGCGACCGACGCGACCCCGTCGACGAGGTCCACCACGACCCCGTCCTCGGCGATGACGACGTTCTCGACGCCGGTCATCCTCGCCAGCGCGGCGTTGGCCTGCATGTGCCGGATCTCGCCGTGCACCGGCAGCACGTTGCGCGGCTTGACGATGTTGTAGCAGTACAGCAGCTCGCCGGCCGAGGCGTGCCCGGAGACGTGCACCATGGCGTTGCCCTTGTGCACGACCTTCGCGCCCCACCGGGCCAGGCCGTTGATCACGCGGTAGACCGCGTTCTCGTTGCCGGGGATGAGCGAAGACGCGAGCAGGACGGTGTCGCCCTCCTCGATGTGCACGAAGTTGTGGGTGCGCTGGGCGATCCGCGAGAGCGCCGACATCGGCTCGCCCTGCGAGCCGGTCGAGATCAGCACCTGGTGCTGCGGCGGCAGGTGCGCGAGCTCCTTGGCGTCGACGATCGTGCCCGGCGGGATCGTGAGGTAGCCCAGGTCGCGGGCGATGCCCATGTTGCGCACCATCGAGCGGCCGACGAAGGCGACCTGGCGCTCGTGGGCGTACGCCGCGTCGAGCACCTGCTGCACGCGGTGCACGTGCGAGGCGAAGCAGGCCACGATGATCCGCTGCTGCGACTCGCGGAAGACCTGGTCGATGACCGGCGTGATGCCGCGCTCGGTCGGGGTGAAGCCCGGGGTCTCGGCGTTGGTGGAGTCGGTGAGGAAGAGGTCGACGCCCTCCTCCCCCAGCCGCGCGAAGGCCCGCAGGTCGGTGATCCGGCCGTCGAGCGGCAGCTGGTCCATCTTGAAGTCGCCGGTGTGCAGCACCAGCCCGGCGGGCGTGCGGATGGCGACGGCCAACGCGTCGGGGATGGAGTGGTTGACCGCGACGAACTCGAGCTCGAAGGGCCCGAAGGTGATCTTCTCGCCCTCCTTCACCACGTGGTGGACGGTCTCCTTGAGCCGGTGCTCGCGCAGCTTGGAGCCCAGCAGCGCCAGCGTCAGCTCCGAGCCGACCAGCGGGATGTCACCCCGCTCGCGCAGGAGGTACGGCGTCGCGCCGATGTGGTCCTCGTGACCGTGGGTCAGCACGAGCGCCTCGACGTCGTCGAGCCGGTCGCGGATGGATGACCAGTCGGGGAGGATCAGGTCGACGCCGGGCTGGTGGTCCTCGGGGAAGAGCACGCCGCAGTCGACCATCAGGAGACGACCGGCGTACTCGAAGGCGGTCATGTTGCGCCCCACCTCGCCGAGACCACCGAACGGGGTGACCCGCAGGGCTCCCTCGGGCAGCGGTTCGGGTGCGGTGAGCTCGGGGTGCGGGTGTGACATTTCGTCCTGTTCTGCCGGGTCGTCCGGTGGTCGGGTGGTGCCGGGGTGCTGGCCGGCGGTGCCTAGAGCAGGTCGGCCGCCTCCAGGCCGGTGCGCAGCGCGGCGAGCTCCTCGTCGTCGAGGGGCACCAGCGGAGAGCGCACGCGGCGGTTGTCGAGCACGCCGAGGAGCTCCAGGCCCCCCTTGGCGGTGGTGGCGCCGTAGTTGGCGACACCCATGACGGCCTCGAAGGCCGGCAGGAGCCGCTGGTAGGTCGCCAGGGCGTTGGCGTGGTCGCCACCGAGGAAGTCCTCGATCATCGAGGCGATCTCGCTGCCGGCGACGTGACCGACGACCGACACGAGGCCGCAGGCGCCGTGGGCGAGGAAGCCGAGGGTGTTGACGTCGTCGCCGGAGTAGACGGCGTAGCCCATCTGAGCCAGGCGCGCGGCGCGCGGCATGTCGCCGACGGCGTCCTTGACCGCGACGACCTGCTCCCAGCCCAGCGCCTCCTCGTAGGTCTCCAGGCCGATGGTGGAGCCGGTGCGGCCAGGGACGTCGTAGAGCATCACGGGCAGCTCGGCGGCGTCGATGACCTGCCGGAAGTGGTGGAGGATGCCGCGCTGTCCGGGCTTGTTGTAGTAGGGCGAGACCAGGAGCACCGCGTCGGCGCCCTTCTCGCGTGCCTGCTTGGCCAGCACCAGCGAGGTGCGGGTGTCGTTGGTGCCGACACCGGCCACCAGCGGCACGTCGGGGCCGACCGCGTCACGCACCGCGGCGAGGACCTCGCCG
The DNA here is from genome assembly GCF_001627265.1 of Nocardioides sp. REDSEA-S30_B4. Taxonomy (NCBI): domain Bacteria; kingdom Bacillati; phylum Actinomycetota; class Actinomycetes; order Propionibacteriales; family Nocardioidaceae; genus Nocardioides; species Nocardioides sp. REDSEA-S30_B4. The sequence goes on from NZ_LUPI01000045.1 coordinate 16,499, forward strand.
TCCTCGTCGGTGGTGGTCGTGGGCGACTCGCCGGTGGTCCCGGAGACCACCAGCCCGTCGTGACCGTGCGCCAGCAGGTGCTTGGCGACCCGCTGCACCCCGTCGAGGTCGAGGCTGCCGTCGTCGAGGAACGGCGTGGCCATCGCGGTCAGCATCCGACCGAAGGGTGCGACGGGGGCGGAGGTCATGGGGCCAAGGTTATGGGATCTGCGGGACGACCTGCTCGGCGACCAGCCGCAGGTGGTCGAGGTCGCCCAGGTCGAGGGTCTGCAGGTACAGCCGCGACTGCCCGGTCTCTGCGTAGCGGCCGATCTTGTCGACCACCTCGGGCACCAGCCCGGCCAGCCCGTTCTCCCGCAGCTCGTCGACCTCGCGCCCGATCGCTGCGGCCCGGCGGGCCAGATCGGCCTCGTTCTCGGCGACGCACAGCACCAGCGCCGAGGAGGTGGTCAGCGAGCCCGGGTCGCGGCCGATCTCCTCGCACGCGGCGTGCACGCGGGCGATCTGCTCGACCCCGGTGTCGAACGGCACGAACGGGAGGTTGAACTCGTCGGCGTACCGCGCGGCCAACACAGGGGTACGACGCTTGCCCACTCCCCCGATGAGCACCGGCGGTCCACCGGCGTGACCGTCGCGCTGCACGGGCTTGGGCAGGCCGGGCGACTCGCTGACCTGGTAGTGGGTGCCGTCGTAGGAGAAGCCACCGTCCTCGGCGGCCGGGGCCGACCACAGGCCCGTGACCACGGCCAGCTGCTCCTCGAACCGGTCGAAGCGCTCGGCGGTGCCGGGGAAGGGGATGGCGTACTTCTCGTGCTCCTGCACGAACCAGCCGGCGCCGATGCCGAGCTCGACGCGCCCGCCGCTCATCTGGTCGACGTTCGCGACCTGGATCGCCAGCGGACCGGGGTAGCGGAACGTGGCGCTGGTCATCATCGTGCCGAGGCGGATGGTGCTGGTCTCGCGGGCGAGACCAGCGAGCGTGGTCCAGGCGTCGGTGGGGCCGGGCAGGCCCGGGGTGCCCATCCCGAGGTAGTGGTCGGAGCGGAAGAACGCCCCGAACCCGAGCCGCTCGGCCTCGAGGGCGACCCGCAGGAGGTCGTCGTAGGTGGCGCCCTGCTGGGGCTCGGTGAAGATGCGCAGCTCCATGGCGCTCACCCTACGAAAGCGGCCCTCACCCGGCAGGCGGTGTCAGCGCCGGCGCAGCCAGACCCGGTCGAAGCCCTCGAGCTCGTCGCGCCGGGTCTCCTTCCAGTGGTGCCGGTCGAAGTCGGGGTAGAACACGTCGCCCTCGGGCTCGAGCGGGATCTCGGAGAGGACCTGCTCGGTGGCCAGCGGCATGGCGGCGGCGTAGACGCTGGCGCCGCCGGCGACGACGATCTCGCCGGGCAGCCGCGTGGCCTGCACCAGCGCGTCGTCGAGGTGGCGCGCCACGTGGACGTCGTCGCGGCCGGGCGACCAGGCGGGGTCGCGGGTCAGCACGATGGTCTCCCGGCCGGGCAGCGGCCGACCGATGGACTCGTAGGTGGTGCGACCCATGACCAGCACGTGGCCCATGGTCAGGTGCTTGAAGGCGGCCTGCTCCCCCGGCACCTTCCACGGGATGTCGGGGCCGTGGCCGATCACCCCGTTGCGGGCGACGGCGGCGACCAGGACGATCCTGCGACTCACGACGACCGCCTCAGACCGCGATCGGGGCCTTGATGACCGGGTGCGGGTCGTAGCCCGCGACCTCGATGTGCTCGAGCTCGAACTCGTCGAGCGCGGTGACCGAGGGGTCGAGCACCAGCGTGGGCAGCGGCCGCGGCTCCCGCGTGAGCTGGAGACGGGCCTGCTCGAGGTGGTTGAGGTAGAGGTGCGCGTCGCCGAGGGTGTGCACGAAGTCGCCGACCCCGAGGCCGGTCACCTGCGCGACCATGTGGGTCAGCAGCGCGTAGGAGGCGATGTTGAACGGCACGCCGAGGAAGACGTCGGCCGAGCGCTGGTAGAGCTGGCAGCTGAGCCGGTCCGGCCCGCCGTCGGGGTCAGGTGCGACGTAGAACTGGAACAGCGCGTGGCACGGCGCGAGCGCCATGTCGGGGATGTCCGCGACGTTCCACGCCGAGACCACGTGGCGCCGTGAGTGCGGGTCGCGGCGGAGGTTCTCCACGACCTGCGCCAGCTGGTCGATGTGCCGCCCGTCGGGTGTGGGCCACGAGCGCCACTGGGCGCCGTAGACCGGGCCGAGGTCGCCGGCCTCGTCGGCCCACTCGTCCCAGATGCTGATGCCTCGCTCCTGCAGCCAGCGCACGTTGGTGTCGCCGCGCAGGAACCACAGCAGCTCGCCGAAGACCGAGCGGGTGTGGACCTTCTTCGTCGTGACCAGCGGGAAGCCGCCTCCACGCTCGGGTGCCAGGTCGAAGCGCATCTGGTGCCCGAAGACCGACAGCGTGCCGGTGCCGGTGCGGTCGGTGCGCTCGACGCCCTCGTCGAGGATGCGGGTGAGGAGGTCGAGGTAGGCCTGCACGGGGCGAACGCTACCCGGGCAGCACCACGGGCGGCGTGCGCCGTCCGTGGCTACCGGCGGTTCTTCTTCCCGCCCTTGTTCTTGCCCTTCTTCTTGCCCTTCTTCTTGTCGGTCTTCTTGTCGGCCTTCAGCACGCCCTTGAGCCACCCGGAGATGCTGGGCGCGTTGATCTCGGCGTAGACGCCCGGGAAGAGCGGGAGTGCGCAGCCCAAGCCGTAGCTCACGGCACCGATCTGCACCGGCCGGCCGTTCTCGCGGTAGCCGAACAGCGGCCCACCGGAGTCGCCCTGGCAGGAGTCGCCGAGCAGCTCGGCGGCGCACACCTCGGTGTCGGGCGAGTACCCGAGCAGGCTGTTGGTCTGGCACTCCAGGTCGGTCGTCACGCGCACGTCCAGCTCCTTGAGCCGGTCCTGCACGCTGCCGACCTGGTAGGCGTCCAGTCCCCACCCGGCGACGGTCAGGGTGGAGCCGGGCTCCTCGAGGGGCTGGTCGTCCGCGCCGGCGAGCGCGATGCGCGGCGCCTTGATCTTCTTGGTGGTGCGCCACAGGGCGACGTCGCTCGACCCGGTCTCGTCGTAGTCCGGGTGGACCTTCATGCGGTCGATACGCAGCACCTGGCCACCACCTTGGGTGAGGTCGGTGCGACCGACCACGGCCTGGACCTCGTCGGGCTCGAAGACGGTGCAGTGGGCCGCGGTGAGGATCCACCGCTTGCCCACCACCGAGCCGCCGCAGAAGTGGCCGTCGGACCCTTCGGAGCCGGCGCGCTGCAGCGACACCATGAACCCGTGCTCACCGTCGTCGGCGGCGCCGCCGCCCACGATGGCGGTGGCGGGGGTCGAGCTGGTCACCGCAGCCAGCGGCGTGGCGAGCAGCAGGGCGGCCAGGGCGGAGCGGACGAGACGGCGCGAGGTCATGCTCCTCTCAACGCGTGGCCGGCCCACACGTCACGCCCGAAGATCCACACGTCCCTCGATCGTGGTGCAGGTCTCACCGCCGACCCGCACCTGCCCGTCCACCACCTCCACGTGCACGCGCCCGCGTCGCTGCAGTGCGGCGCCCTGCGCTGCGACGTACGACGTCGGCAGCCGCCCGGTCGAGGTCAGCCACTGCCCGAGGCCGGCCTGGAGGCTGCCGGTGACCGGGTCCTCGGTGATGCCCAGGCCCGGGCAGAAGGCGCGCACCTCCATCAGCACCTCTCCCCCGGGCTCGTGCAGAGCCGGCTCGTGCAGGCCGGCCACCCCGACGTCGAGCCCGTCGAAGGCCGACCAGTCCGGGCGTAGCGCGGTGACCGCGGCCGCGTCGGCCAGGAGCACACCGACCCATCCGGGGCCGTTGTCGACCCACTCCGCGTCGACGACCTCGGTGGCCTCGATACGCAGGGCACGCGCGATCCGGGCACGGTCCTCCTCGGAGACCGGGCCGCTGCGCACCAGCGGCGGCGCCTCGAGCGCCAGCCGCTCCCCCGCGTGGACGCGCACGAGCCCGGCGCCGCACTCCTGCACCAGCACGCCCTGGCTCGCGGCGACGCCACCGGCCTCGAGCCACGCGTGCGCCGACCCCAGGGTGGGGTGTCCGGCGAACGGCAGCTCACCGCCGGGGGTGAAGATGCGCAGGCGGTAGTCGGCCCCCGCGTGCGTGGGCCGCAGCAGGAACGTCGTCTCCGAGAGGTTGGTCCAGCGGGCGAACGCGGCCATCTGGTCGTCGGTGAGGTCGTCGGCGTCGTGCACGACCGCCACGGGATTGCCGGTCAGCGGACCGGAGCCGAAGACGTCGACGCAGCGGTAGGAGTGGGTCACCCCACGATCCTCTCGCTCACCTGGCCAGCAGCGCGGTCCGGTCCCCCGCGCCGCTGCGGGTCAGCACGAACTGCTGACGCGCGGAGATCTCGCCACCGTCACCGAGGCGGATCACCGGCGTGCCGAGCAGCTGCCTGACCTGGATGGACTCGGCGCCCACCTGGCGCAGCTGCGTGACGCCGACGACGTCGGGGCGCCGGGCGGTGGCGTACTCCTAGACGTCGGGGCGCGCGGCGCGATCGGTCCCCACCACTGCCACCTACGAGGTCGAGGTGCTCAGGCGTGCAGAGACATCGGGCCGTAGACCCGGCGCTCCAGCTCGAAGAGCGTCACGGCGTCGACTCCGTGCTCGGCCAGCTCGGCCCAGGTCTCGCCGACCCAGGACTCCGCATCGGCCTGGCTGGTGAAGCGCTGGTCGACGAGGTCGGCCGGGGCGTCGGCACCGAGGGTCACCTCCGCGCCGGAGGCGTCCTCCAGGCGCCACCACCACGGGCGCTCGGCGGCAGTGGGTGCGCGGAAGGTGGACGGCTGCTCGGGCAGGTTCATGTCAGGACTCCCGGACGGAGGGGTCGACGAAGGGCGGCTTGGTCAGGGCGAAGACCTCGCGACGGCCCCGCACGTCCACCGACACCTCGGCGTCGGCGGCGACGGTGGCGGCCACGAGCGCGAGCCCGACGCCCTTGCGCAGGGTCGGGGAGAAGGTGCCCGAGGTGACCTCGCCGACCGGGACGTCGGCGGTGAGCATGACCCGCATGTGCGGGCGCGGGATGCCGCGGCCCGTGGCGACGATGCCGCGCAGCACGCGCTGGGGGCCCTCCTCCCGCTGCCGGGTCAGCACCTCGCGGCCCCAGAAGGCCGGCTTCGACCAGCCCACGGCCCAGCCGAGGCGGGCCTCGACGGGGGTGATGTCCATGGAGATGTCCTGGCCGTGCAGCGGGTAGCCCATCTCGGTGCGCAGGGTGTCGCGGGCCCCGAGCCCGCAGGCGAGCATCCCGTGCTCCTCACCGGCGGCCAGCAGCGCGTCCCACAGGGACTCGGCCGCGTCGTTGGGCGCGACCAGCTCGTAGCCGCGCTCGCCGGTGTAGCCGGTGCGGCACACGGTCACCTCGTGGCCGTCGTGGGTGCCGGTGGAGAAGGCCATGTAGTCGTGGTCGACGGGCAGGCCGAGCGCGGTCAGCACCTCGTCGGACCTCGGCCCTTGGACCGCGAGCACGACGAGGTCGCGGTGCCGGTCGGTGACCTCGACGCCCTCGGGCGCGGCCGCCGCCAGTCGGCGCACGACCTCGGCGGTGTTGGCGGCGTTGGGCACCAGCAGCACGTCGTCGTCGGCGCGCAGGTAGACGATCAGGTCGTCGACGACGCCCCCGGTCTCGTCGTCGCAGCACAGGGTGTACTGCGCCTGCCCCACGCCGATGCGGCCGAGGTCGTTGGTCAGGCAGGAGTTCACGAAGTCGGCGGCCCCGGGACCGGTCACCGTCGCCTTGCCGAGGTGGCTGACGTCGAAGACGCCGACCGCCTCGCGGACCGCGGTGTGCTCCTTGACGACCCCGGCACCGGCGTACTCCAGCGGCATCGACCAGCCGCCGAACTCGGCGAGCTTGGCGCCGAGGGCCTCGTGCCTGGCGTGCAGTGGAGAGGTGAGCAGCGGGCCGTCGGTCTGGTCCTCCAGCGTCATGGCGCGAACCTATCGCAGCGCCCCGCTCGCCGAGCCGGCGTGTTGATGCGCCGGCTCGGCGGGCTCGGAGTGACGTCGGGGGCGCAGCGTGGTGCCCTGGCTATCCTGCGGCGGTGACCTCGTTCATCCTCCGCAGTGCCAGCCCCGCCAAGACCAAGGTCGACGCCGTCGTCGTGGGAGTGGTCGCGCAGGACTCCGGGGTCGACCTGGCTTCCGGCGGGGAGGAGGTGGGCAAGGCCTACGGCCGCAAGCTGCGACCGCTGCTGTCCTCGCTGTCGCTCAAGGGCAGCCTCGGCGAGACCACCCGCATCCCCACCGCCGGCGTCATCAACGCCCCGATGCTCGTCCTCGTCGGCCTGGGCGCGACCCCCTCGACCGCCGCCCTGCGCCGGGCCGCGGGCGCCGCGGCGCGGGCCGTGCCGAACGCGGCATCCGTCGCCCTGGCCCTGCCGACGCCCGGCGCCGCCGAGGTGCGGGCCGTGACCGAGGGGTGGCTGCTGGGCGGCTACCGCTTCACGACCTACCAGCGCGACACCGCGTCGGAGGCCACCGGTCCCGGCGAGGTCGTGGTGCTCAGCCCCGGCGCGCGCAAGCAGGAGGTCGTCACCGCGCTGGAGCAGGCCCAGGTCGTCGCCGACGCCGTCTCGGGCTGCCGCGACTGGGTCAACACGCCCCCGGGCGACCTCACTCCCCCGCTGTTCGCCGACGCCGTGGTGGCCGCCGCCGCGCCGCTGACCGAGGCGATCCACCGCGACACCATCTACATCACCGTGGTCGACCGCGACCGCATGGCCGTGTCGCTGATCTACTCGATCTTCCACGGCTTCGGCTCGGGCATCGCCTCGGACAAGTTCGGCATCCTGTTCCAGAACCGCGGCGCCGGCTTCACGCTGACCGAGGGCCATCCGAACGAGATGAAGGGCGGCAAGCGGCCGATGCACACGATCATCCCGGGCATGCTGCGCGAGAACGGTCGGGTGACAACGCCATTCGGCGTCATGGGCGGTGCCTACCAGCCGAATGGCCACGCGCGCTTTGTCACCAACCTGACCGACTTCGGCATGGACATGCAGTCGGCGATGGACGCGCCGCGCAGCTTCTCCGACAACGGCACCATGAATGTCGAAAAGGGCTACTCCGATGCCGTGCGGCAGGAACTGGCCGACATGGGCCATAAGGTCGCCGTGCCAAGCGATCCGCTCGGCGGGTCCCAGGCGATCCGGATTCGCGAGGATGGCGTGCTGGAAGGCGCGAGCGATCCCCGCAAGGACGGCTGCGCCATCGGCTACTGAGCGATAAGGCGCTGGCCGCTGCTGCGGCCACCGCCAGCTCGCTGCGTCAGTTCAGGTGAACGTGCAGCGGGTAGGACCCGTCCTGGAACGGTCCGAACATCTCGGGGATATCGGGGTGATCCACCGGCTCGCCGGAGTAATCTGCCACCAGGTTCTGCTCCGAGACATAGGCCACGTAGTAGCTCTGATCGTTCTCGGCGAGCAGGTGATAGAAGGGCTGTGCCTTGGCCGGACGGCTTTCTTCCGGGATCGCCTCGTACCATTCCTCGGTGTTGGCAAACTCCGGATCGACGTCGAAAACCACCCCCCGGAAGGGATGCTTCCGGTGGCGCACGACCTGGCCCAGGTTATATTTGGCACGTTTCGTCAACATATCTTCAGCCCCTGGCATCAACCAATACCCTTTTCCACCCCAAAATGTCCAATCCCGGGACCGGGATTTCGCAGAAACAGTCTGTGCCACCCAGTTTTACAGTGACTTAGCCCGAATTCGCCCGCGTTCTGACGGTTTCGTCAACGG
>NZ_LUPI01000046.1:0-33612 GCF_001627265.1 Nocardioides sp. REDSEA-S30_B4
GGACGCCTCCGAGAGCATGGCCCCCCTGGCCCCCACCTTCGGCGAGGCCGACCCCCAGGCGCGTGCGGGTACGTCCCCACAGCCGCTCGCGAGCGGGGCAGCCACCGGCCACGTCCCCGCCCCGGCCTCGCCGAGCTCCCCCTCCACCCCCGGCGGCGTCTCGGCGTCCTCGATCTCGTGGTGGCAGGCGATGAGCATGGCGCCCGTCGGCATCCTCGAGCTCGCCGACGAGCCGTTGTTCCGGATCGTCTACGCCAACACCACCGCGCAGCGGCTGCTGGTCAACAAGACCAGTCCCGGCACCCCGCTGGGGTTCAGCGCCCCCAACCTCGCGACGCTCGTGGCCTACCACCGTCTCGACGCCGACGCCTCGTTCGAGGTCGAGCTCGAGGGCGGCACCTGCCGGGCCACCATCCGGCGTACGGGCTGGTCGCTGCTGGTCTACCTCGACTCCACCTCCGACGACGTGGCCCTGCTGCGCCGCGCGATCGCCACGACCGCCCACGAGATCCGCGGCCCGGTCGCGGTCATCTGCGGCATCGCGGAGGCCAGCGGCTGGGACGGCGAGGAGCAGCTGGACTCCGAGATGCAGGCGCGGTTGATGTCCTCGGTCGCCCGTCAGGCGCGGATGCTGGACTCGATCACCGCCGACCTGCTGACCGCCGCCCAGATCCAGCGCGGCACCCTGCGCATCGACCTCACGCCGCTCGACCCGCGCACGGTCGTGGAGTCGGTGGCCGGGGACCGCTACGGCATCGACGTCGAGGTGGTCGTCGAGGACGACCGGATGGTCCGCGCCGACCCGCTGCGCCTGGAGCAGATGGTGAGCAACCTGCTCGGCAACGCCATCAAGTACGGCGAGGCGCCGTACACCATCCGCATCCGGCCCGACGGCGAGCAGGACGACCACGTCGCCATCGACGTCGTCGACCGCGGTGCGGGCGTGCCCGAGGAATTCCGCGCCCAGCTGTTCAAGGAGTTCTCACGTGCCACCGGCACCGTCGCCACCGGCACGGGCCTGGGCCTCTACGTCGTGCGGACCCTCGCCGAGGCGCAGAACGGCGACGTCTCCTACCGACCGGGCCAGTACGGCGGCTCGGTCTTCACGATCTCCCTGATGGCGGTCGCCGAGCCGCCGCTCTCCGAGCCGCCCGTGGAGGGAGCGGGCGGACCGGCCCTGCAGGACCCGTCTCCAGACCAGTCCTAGAGCCGTTCCGCAGTTCAGGGAGCACCGACCCCTGGCCACCCCCCGGGCGGGGGCGTGGTCAGGGGTCCGGGTCACCTGTGAGCGCAGCGAGCAGGGGAGCCGGGGGGCGTCCGAGCCAGCGGCCGAGCGTGCGAGGCCGCGTCGGCGAGCAGGTCGAGCAGCGGCGCGCCTGGGCTCGCGAAGGCGCGACCGGCGTGTCGAGACCGCAGTGAGAAGGTCGGAGACCTACTCCCCCGACGGCTCGCCGTTGTGGGCCTCGGGCGGTGCCTGGTGCTCGGGGAAGGTCTGCCCGGCGGCCTGCTCATCGACCAGCACGGTGCGGCAGAAGTCCTCGCCGAACGGCGTCAGGTGGATGCTGCGACGCACGACCTTGGCGAACTTCACCGAGTGCATCGCGGCCAGCACGTCGGGCTGCGCCTCGAGCACCTGGTACTCCATCGGGTCGCGCAGCGGCTCGCGGCTGAACCAGACCAGGCCCAGGCGGTGCAGGTTGTTGAGGTACGCCGGAACCTGCTCGACGTAGCGGGCACCCGACCGGGCCCCGATCATCGTCAGCCCCGGTGCGATCAGCTGGCTGGAGACCATCCCGATCGGGCCGCCGGTGCGCACGTCCACGCTGGGCTGCGGCCCCTTCTCCAGCAGCAGCAGCAGGATCCGGGCCTCGTCGGGGGCCAGCTCCCCCAGCATCCGTTCGTACGCCGGATGGCCGGCCTCGCTGGACCACACGTCCCGGGAGCGCTCGAGCAGCTCCGCCCCCCGCTCGCGCAGCGACTGGGCGCGCGGCTCCTCGGCGTCCACGAACCCGCCGGGCACGACCGGGCTCGCGGGGCGGCCGGCCGGTTCGCGGACCGCTCCGAGCGACTCCGCGGCACGCAGCAGCGCGGTGCCCACCGGGGTGCCGCCGCTCACCGCCCGGGCGAGGTCGGAGACGACCTGGGCCGCCTCGGTGGCCTCCTGGGCCAGGTGGGCCGCCTCGTCGCGGTCGGTGGCCGCCCGGGCGAGCCGCTTGGCGGAGCGGACGTAGCTGCGCACGCCCCACTCGCCGGTGTGCCAGGCCGCGGACGCGGCGACACGCGCCAGGCCGGGCAGCGCCTCGACGACGGGGGCGACCTGCTCCGACAGCGCGCGTGGGGGCTCGCCCCCACCACGCACGGAGGACTCGGGACGACGCTCGGTGCCGTTGCTCATCCGCCGGACACCCCGAAGATCCACAGGTGCAGGAAGCCACCGGCCAGCCCCATGATCGCGCCGTGGGCGTAGAGCATCCACTCGTCCTCCTTGATCGCCGAGCGCATCATCTCCACGAAGTCGCGGGGTGGCAGCTCCTTGGTCCGCCGCGCGATGAGCACCCTGATCTTCTCCGACTGCTGCCTGCTGAACTCGGGGTCCTTGAACGGGGTGAGCGTGCGGCTGACCGCCTCCTCCGCGACGCTGTCGCGGATCGTGTCGAAGCGCGCCGGGCCCATCGCGACGCGCACGGCAGCACGGGCGGGGCCGGCGGCCTTCTCGATGGCCGGGCGCAGCGCCGTGGCCAGCATCTGCCGCGTCCGGTCGCCGCTGGGGCCCTCGAGGATGAAGTCGCCGATCCGCTCGAGGGTGATGACGTCCTCGGCGATGATCCGGGCGTAGACCTCCGCGGCCTCGTCCTGGCGTCGCAGGAACAGCCCGTGCACAGGGATGCCGAGGATGCGCTTCGGCTCCGGCGGCTCGAAGATCAGCCACATGCCGAGGGCGTTGGTGATCCACCCGACGATCACGCCCATCACCGGCAGCGCCCACCACAGCCCGAAGATGCTGTCGATGAAGGCGACCGGGATGCCGAGCAGGAAGCCGAAGACGAAGCCGAAGGTCACCATCAGGTTGAGCTCGCGCTGGCCGAAGTCGCGGAAGATCCGCACCACCAGCGAAGGGTTCTCGCGGAAGTGGTCGATGACCATGATCTTGGGGTCGAGGATCTGGTCGATGTGGACGCCGATCTCGTGCGTCACGTTGCCGACCACGCTCGGGAGCTGGGCCTGCACCCGGTCGATGACCGCCTGCCGGACCGGTCGGGGCAGGTCGCGCCACAGCCGCGGGTGCTCGCGACGCATGACCTCGTCGACGAGCTGCGGCAGCTCGGGGCGGAACACCGTGACGATGTGCTCGGCGATCTTCTCGGGCTCGAGCTGCTGGTAGAACTCCGCCGGCGTGCCCAGCTTGGCGATCGCCTTGTCGACGGCGATCGAGCCCATCTTGGCCGCCCGGGCCGGCACGATCCCCTGCCAGCCGATGCCGCCCTGCAGGACGCCGGGCACCTCCTGGACCTTGCGCGGCAGCACGCTCGCGAGCTCGCGCATCCCGGGGATGCGCACGCCGCGGAAGCGCACCGGGCTGAAGAGCATCACCAGGCCGGACCAGTTGATCAGCCAGCCCACGACGCCGGTGAAGACCGGGATCGTGAGGAAGTGGACCCAGTGCACGTGCGAGGCCCAGTCCCGGACCCACTCGAGCAACCAGTCCACAGCGCTTCCCCTGCCGTCCCGCCCGACGCCGTCGTCGGCCGTGCGCGAAGGCTATCCGGCGCAGCGTCCCGGCGACAGGGGTCCGGAGCGTTGTCTGCGACACGGTGTCTCAGACAGAGACAGCCGCAAGACTCACCGCTGGCGGCGCCAGACGACCAGGGACGAGCCCGGGTCTGGGCCGCGCAGAACCGGCAGCCGGTTGGTCGGGGCCGCGCCGCGGGGGTCGGTACGCCGCTGGACCAGCGCCTGGCGCAGCGCGTCACGCGTCGCCTCCAGCTCGGCCTGCAGCTCCTCGTTGCGCTGGGCGAGGGCGGTGACGCGGTTCTCGAGGTCGAGGATCCGGCGTACCCCCTCGATGCCGATGCCGGAGGAGGTGAGCTCGGAGATGACCCGCAGCAGCTCGATGTCGCGCTGGGAGTAGCGCCGCCCGCCACCGCCGGTGCGGCCGGGGGTGATCAGGCCGAGCCGCTCGTAGGTGCGCAGAGTCTGCGGGTGCAGCCCGGAGAGCTCGGCGGCGACGGAGATGACGAAGACGGCAGCGTCCGGGTCGGCGCCGTACGGTCCGCGTCCGCGGGTCATGTCCGACACCTCCCGCTCACGACTGGGCCTGGTCGAAGAGGTTGGAGCGCAACGGCTTGTCGGCCGTCGCGATGCGGTAGGCCTCGAGGGCCGCCCGTGCGTCGACGTCGAGCACCGCGGGCACCTGCACCTGCACGGTGGCCAGCAGGTCGCCCTTGGAGCCGTCGGCCTTGGTGGCGCCCTTGCCGCGCACCCGGAAGGTGCGGCCGTTGGGGGTGCCCGCGGGGATGCGCAGCGTCACCGGCGAGCCGCCCAGCGTCGGGATCTTCACCTCGGCGCCGAGCGCGAGCTCGTCGAAGGAGACCGGGACGTCGAGGGTGAGGTTGTCGCCGGAGCGTCCGAAGACGCGGTGCCCGGAGACCTTCACGGTGACGTAGAGGTCACCGGCGGGCCCGCCGTTGGCGCCGGCGCCGCCCTTGCCGCGCAGCCGGATCCGCTGGCCGTCCTTCACGCCGGCGGGGATGCGGGCCTGGATGGTCCGCGAGGAGGCGCCGCGCCCAGAGCCGTGGCAGGTGGGGCAGGGCTCGTCGTACAGCAGCTGGCGGCCGCCGCAGGCGGGGCAGGTCTCGTTGAGGGAGAAGCCGCCGCCCATCGAGCCGGTGACGAAGCCGCTGCCCTCGCACTGGGCGCAGACGTGCGGCTTGGTGCCGGGCTTGCCGCCGGTGCCCGAGCACGTCGAGCAGGCGGAGTCCGAGGTCAGCCGCAGGGAGATGGTGACGCCGTCGATGGCGTCGGTGAAGGAGATCGTGGCCGTGCTCTCGAGGTCCTGGCCCTTGGTCGGGCGCGGACGCCCGGCGCCTCGGCGGCCGCCGCCGAAGCCACCGCCGAACAGGTCGCCGAACATGTCGCCGACCCCGCCGCCGCCCCCGCCGGCGCGGTCACGCAGCAGGTCCTCGAGGTTGATGCCCTGGCCGCCGCTCCCGAAGCCGCCGCCCCCGCCGAAGCCACCGCCGAACCCTCCGGAGGCGACCATGCGGCGGAGCTCGTCGTACTTCTTGCGCTTCTCGGGGTCGCCGACGACGTCGTAGGCCTCCGCGATCTGCTTGAACCTGTCGTGCTTGGCGGTGTCGCCGGGGTTGGAGTCGGGGTGGTTCTCCCGGGCGAGCCGCCGGTAGGCCTTCTTGATGTCGTCGGCGCTCGCGTCCTTCTTCACGCCGAGCACGGCGTAGAAGTCCTTCTGCGCCCAGTCCGGACGCATGCCGTCGTTGTCGTTGCCCGCCACGGGGGAACCTCCCTTCGTCTCAGTTCTTCAGTGCGCTTCTTCGGTGCGCTGTCAGGGTGCGCTGTCAGGGTGCGGCGGTCAGGACCCGGCCGGGTCCACCACCAGCACCTGCGCGGCACGCACGACCCGCTCGCCGATGCGGTAGCCCGCCTTGGCGATCACCTTGCAGGTCGTGACCTCCACGTCGGGATCCTCCCCGATGTGGGAGAGCGCCTCGTGGAGGGTGGGGTCGAACGCGTCGCCCGGCGCCCCGAAGCGGGTCAGGCCCGCCGAGGCCACCGTGCGCTCGAGCTGGTCGACGACCGACTTGAAGCCGCCCGTCACCTCCTCGTGCTCGCGGGCCCGGTCGATGGTGTCGAGCACCTCGACGATGGGGGCGAGCGCGGCGTACGTCGCGTTCTCCTTGATCAGGTCACGGTCCCGGTCCACGCGCCGCTTGTAGTTGACGAACTCAGCCTGCAGCCGCTGGAGGTCCAGCGTCCGCTCGGCGAGCTCGGCCTTGAGCGTGGCCACCTCGTCGTGGGCCGCGTGCAGCGGGTCCACGTCGAGCGCGCCGCCGTCGTCGGCGGCGTCGCCGGTGGCCCCGTCGACGGCGTCGCCCTCGGCGGCGCTGTCGGAGGTGGCCTGCTGCTCGGCCGGGGGGGGCTCGACGGCGGGGTCGCCGCCCTCGGCGCCCGCCTCGACCTCGGTGTTCTCGGTCATCGTTGCTGCCTCCTCACCGAAGGACCCCTGACCGGGGGCCGCGTCCTGCGGCCCTCGGTCGGCGGTGCCCTCGTGGTCGGGCTGGGTCACTTGCTCTCGTCCTGACCGTCGGCGTCGACATCGTCGACGACCTCGGCGTCGACGATGTCGTCGTCGCCCTCACCGGTGGCGCCGGTGGTGCCGCCCGCGGCGGAGGCGTCGGCTTCGGCAGCGGCGTACATCGCGGCACCCATCTTCTGGCTGGACTCGCCGAGCTTGGTGACGGCGGCCTGGATCTCCTCGGCCGGGGCCTCGGCGTTCTCCAGGACCGACTTCAGCGCGTCGACGTCGCCCTGCACCTCGGTCTTGACGTCCTCGGGGAGCTTCTCGTCGTTGTCGGCGAGGAACTTCTCGGTCGTGTAGACCAGCTGCTCGGCCTGGTTGCGGGTCTCGACGGCCTCGCGACGCTTGGCGTCCTCCTCGGCGTACTGCTCGGCCTCCTTGACCATCCGGTCGATCTCCTCCTTCGACAGCGCGGAGCCGCCGGAGATGGTCATCGACTGCTCCTTGCCGGAGGCCTGGTCCTTGGCGATGACGTGGACGATGCCGTTGGCGTCGATGTCGAAGGTGACCTCGATCTTCGGCACGCCGCGCGGGGCCGGCGGCAGACCGGTGAGCTCGAAGTTGCCCAGCGGCTGGTTCTGGCTCCACATCTGGCGCTCGCCCTGGGCGACCTTGATCTCCACCGACGGCTGGTTGTCGTCGGCGGTGGTGAAGATCTCCGAGCGCTTGGTCGGGATGGTGGTGTTGCGCTCGATCAGGGTGGTCATGACGCCGCCCTTGGTCTCGATACCGAGGCTGAGCGGGGTGACGTCGAGGAGCAGCACGTCCTTGACCTCGCCCTTGAGGACACCGGCCTGCAGGGCCGCGCCGTCGGCGACGACCTCGTCGGGGTTGACGCCCTTGTTGGGCTCCTTGCCGCCGAGCAGCTCCTTGACGAGCTCGGTGACGGCGGGCATGCGGGTGGAGCCACCGACGAGCACGACGTGGTCGATCGAGGAGATCGAGACGCCGGCGTCCTTGAGCACGGCCTGGAACGGGGCCTTGGTGCGCTCGAGGAGGTCCTGGGTCATCCGCTGGAACTCGCCGCGGGTCAGCCGCTCCTCGAAGTGCAGCGGGCCGGACTCGCCGTGGGTGATGTAGGGCAGGTGGATCGTGGTCTCGCTCGAGGAGGACAGCTCGATCTTCGCCTTCTCCGCGGCCTCCTGGAGGCGCTGCTTGGCGATCTTGTCGGCGGCGAGGTCGACGCCGTTGTTGTCCTTGAACTTCTTGACCATCCACTCGACGATCCGGGCGTCCCAGTCGTCACCACCGAGGTGGTTGTCACCGGAGGTCGCCTTGACCTCGACCACGCCCTCGCCGACCTCGAGCAGGGACACGTCGAAGGTGCCGCCACCGAGGTCGAAGACCAGGATCGTCTGGTCCTCGCCCTTGTCCAGGCCGTAGGCCAGGGCCGCAGCGGTGGGCTCGTTGACGATGCGGGAGACGTTGAGGCCCGCGATCTCGCCGGCCTCCTTGGTCGCCTGGCGCTGGGCGTCGGAGAAGTACGCCGGCACGGTGATGACCGCGTCGGTGACCGTCTCACCGAGGTAGGCCTCGGCGTCGCGCTTGAGCTTCTGCAGGATGAACGCCGAGATCTGCTGCGGCGTGAAGTCCTTGTCGTCGATCGACTGCTTCCAGTCGGTGCCCATGTGGCGCTTGACGGACTTGATGGTCCGGTCGACGTTGGTGACGGCCTGCCGCTTGGCGACCTCACCGACGAGGACCTCGCCGTTCTTGGCGAAGGCGACGACGGACGGGGTCGTCCGCGCGCCCTCGGCGTTCGCGATGACGGTGGGCTCGCCACCCTCGAGGACGGACACGACGGAGTTGGTCGTACCCAGGTCGATGCCGACGGCACGGGCCATGGTTGCTACCTCCACGATGAGTTGGTGCTGGGGAAGATCCGGGGATTCGGAGCCAGTGTGCGTCGCTCCCGAGCTCCAGGCAAGTTACTTGAGTGGGATTGACTCAACTTTCTTCACTGGTCTCAATGCATTGGCGCTCGAGTTCATTCCCGTGATCGGGTGCCGACATGGGAGAGCTCCTGTTGCGACCGCTGACCGTCGACGACGAGGCGGCCGCCCGCGCCGCGCACGAGGAGCTCGCGGCCGACGACTTCGCCTTCCTGCTGGCCCAGCGCCGGGAGGAGGGGGCGCCGCCGGAGACCTGGGCGGAGTACGTCGCCCGCCTGGAGGAGCAGCGGCACGGCCGCCGCCTGGACCCCGGGTTCGTGCCCGCCTCGTTCCTGGTCGCCGAGGTCGACGGCGAGATCGTCGGCCGGGCCTCGGTGCGCCACGAGCTCAACGAGTTCCTCGCGACCTGGGGCGGGCACATCGGGTACGGCGTGCGGCCGGCGTACCGGCGCCGCGGCCACGCCACGGCGATCCTGCGCGGCTGCCTGGCGCTGTGCGCCGACCTCGGCATCGAGCGCGCCCTGGTCACCTGCGACACCGACAACGTCGGCTCCGCGGCCACCATCGAGCGCTGCGGGGGCGTGCTCGACCCCGAGCTTCCCGTCGCCGAGGCGACCGAGGCGGTCTCGGCCAAGCGCCGCTACTGGGTCCCCACCACCTGACGCCGAGCCGGCGTATTGATACGCCGGTTCGATGCCGGTCGAGCCGGCGTATCAATACGCCGGTTCGGCCCTTGCGGGGGTCGCCCGAGGGGACCGCTCAGCGCAGGATCAGGCCCGCCATCCGCAGCCCCACGTCGACCACGGAGACCCGGTCGAGCCCGGCGATCTCGGAGAGGTGGAACCAGGCGGCCTCGTCGGTGCTGCCGTCGAGCTCGTGGGTGAGCTCGCCGCCGACGACGTGGGCGCGGTAGAGCACCCGGAAGGCCTTCATCGGGCGGTCGGTCGAGGCGCTGCGGCGCTCGGCGGGGAAGACGTAGGAGTCGACGCCGAGCAGCTCGTCGAGCTCGACGTGGTAGCCGGACTCCTCCAGCACCTCGCGGACCGCGCCCTCCTCGGCGCGCTCGTGCAGCTCCAAGCCGCCGCCGGGCAGCGTCCACTGCCGCCGCGAGCCCTCGTTCCACAGCGCGAGCAGCACCCGACCCTCGTCGTCGGTGACGACGGCGTAGGCCGCCAGTCGGGTGTCGTACTCGGTGTAGTGCACGCGGCCATTGTGTCAAGGACCCCCCAGCCACCGTGGCGTCGGTCCCGGCACGCCGGCCCCGCACCGCCCACCGGTGCGGCAGGCTGCGGTCATGAACTTCATCGGCGTCGACCTGGCGTGGGGCGACCGGAACCCGACCGGCCTGGCGGTCCTCGACCGCGACGGTCGCCTGGTCCACGTCAGCGCCGTGCGCAGCGACGACGAGATCGTGACGGCCCTGACGCCGTACGCCGGGGACGAGTGCCTGGTCGCCGTCGACGCACCGTTGGTCGTGGTCAACCCCACGGGCAACCGGCCGGCGGAGGCGCTGCTCAACCGCGACTTCGCGACCTTCGACGCCGGGGCGCACCCCTCCAACACCGGCAAGCCCGAGTTCCGCGGGCAGCCGCGCGGGGCGCGGATCGCCGGGCGCCTGGGTCTCGACATGAACCCGCGCTCGGGCCGGCGGCGGCGCGCGATCGAGGTCTACCCGCACCCCGCGACCGTCGTCCTCTTCCGGCTGGGCAGGACGCTGAAGTACAAGCAGCGGTCCGGCCGCGACATCGAGCAGCTGCGCGGGGAGCTGCTGGTGCTGATCGGCCTCCTCGAGGGGCTCGCCGAGGCGGACCCGCCACTGCGCCTGACCGGAGACGCCCCGGGCGCCGCGGCCTGGGAGGGCCTGCGGCGGGCGGCCGAGCGCGCGGGCCGCAAGAGCGAGCCTGCCGCACCGGTGGGCGGTGCGGCGGTACGCCGAGGACCACGCCGCCGTCACCGAGGCCACCGAGCGGTACGTCGAGCTGGTCACGTCGATCCTGGACGAGGCCGGCATCAACTACCTCACGGTGACCGGGCGCGCGAAGTCCGTGGCGTCGTACGCCGCGAAGGTGGCGCGGACCGTCGACGGCCGGCCGGTCTACCCCGACCCGCAGCGCGACATCACCGACCAGATCGGGCTGCGGGTGATCACCTACGTGCACAGCGACGTGCAGGCGGTGGTGGACCTGCTCGACGACCAGGTCGCGGTGCACGACGACCGGGACCTGGGCGAGGAGACGGCGAGTGAGGGGCGGTTCGGCTACGCGAGCCGGCACCTGCTCGTCGGGCTGCACCCCGAGCAGGAGGGGCGACCCGAGCACCGGGCCCTGCGCGGACGCCAGGCGCAGGTCCAGATCCGGACCGTGCTGCAGCACGCGTGGGCGGAGTTCGAGCACGACATCCGCTACAAGGGCTCGATCCCCGAGGAGCACGTCTCGGAGTTCGACCGCAGGTTCACCCTCGCGGCCGGGCTGCTCGAGCTCGCCGACCGGGAGTTCACGGCGATCCGCGACCGGCTGCGCGAGGGGACCGGCGACCAGCCCGCGGAGCCGGAGGACGACGACCCACGGCTCAGCCCGCGCGACCTCGCTGCGTTCCTGGCCGGTCAGTACCCCGACGCCGGGTGGTCGCGCACCGAGCACTACGCGTGGATCGCACGCACCGTGCTGGAGCTCGGCATCACCTCGCTGAAGGACCTCGGCGAGATCGTGCGACCGGTGGACACCGCGACGCTGATGGAGCGCATGGACTACCGCTACCCGCCGGGCGCCGTCCGCCGGCTCGACGACGCGCTGCTCTGGGCGCTCGGGGAGCGCTACGTGGAGCTGCAGACCAACCGCGAGCGCGTCGACGCGCTGCGGAGCAGGTTGGCCAGGATGCGTCCTCCCACGTGAGGACGAGCCCGGTGGGCGGCCCCTCCCGACCGGGGGTCACCCACCGCCGACGACGGTGACCAGCTCGCGCAGGAGGGCCGCAGTGGCCGGCACCTGGTCCGCGCCGGGACGGTGCGCGACGCCGACGACGCGGTGCCCGAGCGCCGGCTCCTCCAGCACGCGCACCTCGGGATGCCGGTACGCCGTCAACGCGGACTCCGGGAGGGCGGTGACCCCGAGCCCGCGGGCGACGAGGTTCTGCACGACCACGTAGTCGTCGGTCTCGTGGCGCAGCGCCGGCTCGAACCCGGCCTCCCGGCAGCAGTCGACGAGGTGCACCCGGCAGCGCTCGCAGCCTCCGATCCAGTCCGCGCCGGCCAGCTCATCCAAGGACGACACCGTGCCCGCGGGCGGGAGCACCAGGTGCACCGGCTCGGTCAGCAGCGGCCGCCAGACGAGTGACCCCAGACCGACCGGCTCGGCGTCGTACCCGAAGACCAGGGCGAGGTCGGCGTCGCCGGCCCCCACCGCCGCCAGCGCCTCGGGCGGCTCGGCCTCGACCAGCCCGACACCAGCCGCACCCGCCCCGCCCGCAGCTGCGCGAGGGACGCCAGCTCCTCCTCCGCGGCGTGCAGCTCGGCGGCCACCGCGTCGGCACGGCGGAGCAGCACCTCCCCCGCCTCGGTCAGCGACGTCCCGGTCGGGCCGCGCAGCACCAGCGGGAGTCCGACGGAGCGCTCGAGCGCGGCGAGGTGCTGGCTCACCGCCGGCTGGGTCCAGCCCAGCGCGCGTGCTGCCGCGGTCAACGAGCCGGCACGGGCGACCTCACGGAAGACGAGCAGGCGGCGCGGGTCCATGACCCAAGTGTGGCTTATGGGTCCGGCAACGAGGTCAGGGATTCCTTATCGGGCGGCCGCGACCGACGATGAGGGCATGAGCGAGCGCCTGCGTCCCCTGGGTCTCATCGGCGGCATGTCGTGGCACTCCACCGCGACCTACTACCGCCACCTCAACGAGCGGGTCGCCGCCGCACGCGGCGCGCACGCGTCGGCCCGGATCAGCCTGCAGTCGCTGGACTTCTCCGAGGTGCGGGCCTGCCAGGTGGCCGACGACTACGCCCGCTCCGGGCGGATGCTGGCCGAGGCCGGACGGGCCTGCGAGGCCGGCGGCGCGGAGGTCCTGGCGATCTGCACCAACCTGATGCACCGCAACTACGACGACCTCGTCGCCGCGGTCGACGCCCCGGTCCTGCACATCGCGGACGCCGTCGCCGAGGCGGCGCTGCGCGCGGGTCACCGCAGCGTCGGCCTGCTCGGCACCCGCCCCGTGATGGAGCTGGACTTCTACGCGACCCGGCTGGCGGCGTACGGCCTCGAGGTCGTGACCCCGGACCTCGAGGATCGGCTCGAGGTGGACCGGGTGGTGTTCGAGGAGATCACCCAGGGCGTCTTCCGCACGACCTCGCGCGATCTCCATGTCGACATCATCCGACGGATGTCCGACCGCGGCGCCGACGTGGTGGCCCTGGCCTGCACCGAGATCGGGCTGCTCGTCCCGGCGGAGGCGGCACCGCTGCCGGTCCTCGACACGGCCCTCGTGCACGCGGACGCGCTCGCCGACCTGGCGCTCGACCCGAGCCTCCCGCTGCCACTGCCGCGGCCGCCCGTTCCCGCCCGGGGCTGAGGCGACACCTGCGCGGGCTGTGAGAAGGCTTTCACCGGGTCCACCGGGCGGGTGGTGAATACCGGTCGACCCACTGGTGTTGTGGGGAGCATGACCGTTCCCACCATCACCCTGAACAACCAGACAGAGATCCCGCAGCTCGGCTTCGGTGTCTTCCAGGTGCCGCCCGAGCAGACCGCCGACACGGTGAGCACCGCCCTGGAGGTGGGCTACCGCCACATCGACACCGCGCAGATGTACCAGAACGAGCAGGGCGTGGGTCGCGCGCTGGCCGACTCCGGCATCCCGCGCCGCGAGCTCTACGTGACCACCAAGCTCGACAACGGCTTCCACGCCCCCGACGACGCCCGTCGCTCCTTCGACCAGTCGCTCGAGGCGCTGGGCCTGGACCACGTCGACCTGTTCCTCATCCACTGGCCGCTCCCGACGCTGTACGACGGTGACTACGTCTCCACGTGGCGCACCCTCTCGGAGTTCGTGGCGGACGGCCGCGCCCGGTCGATCGGCGTCTCGAACTTCCAGCCCGCCCACCTGGACCGGATCGTCGCCGAGACCGGCGTCATCCCGGCCGTCAACCAGATCGAGGTGCACCCCTACTTCTGCAACGAGGACGCCCGGGCCGCCTCCATCCGCCACGGCGTCGAGGTCGAGGCCTGGTCGCCGATCGCCCAGGGCGCGGTCCTCGATGACGAGGTGATCGGCAAGATCGCGGCCGCCCACGGCAAGACCCCGTCGCAGGTCACCCTGCGCTGGCACGTCGAGCGCGGCGACATCGTCTTCCCCAAGTCGATGAAGCGTGAGCGCATGGAGGAGAACTTCGCGATCTTCGACTTCGAGCTGAGCCCGGAGGAGATCGACGCGATCAGCGCGCTGGACAGGGGCGAGGACGGTCGTCGAGGCCCGAACCCGGACACGTTCGACTACGTGCCCGCCTGAGGCACCCGCTCACCAGCACGTCGCCAGCGCACCGCTGGACCGCACCGGGCCGGGGAGGTCAGCCACGCAGCAGCGCGGCGATCTCCTCGGCCTGGCTGCCGTTCCAGGGGCCGCTGACCTGCAGTGAGCCGCCCACGACGCCGGCGATCATCGGCGCGCTGATGACGACCCCGTCGGCGACCAGGGCGACCTGGGAGTCCGAGGACGCGGCGTCGGAGGTGAGGTCGGACATCGCCTGCGCGGCGTCGTCGTCCAGGGCGATCTCGACCAGGTAGGAGTCGGTGGCGGCGCGGAGCTCGACGCTCACCACACCACCGTCGACCGCCGCCTCCCCGAGCCGGTAGCCGACACCGTCGAGCGCACACGCCTCGACGTCCTCCTCGGCAGGAGCGTTGCCGGGCCGCTCGAGGTCGGCCACCGCACGGTCCCCGAGCGCGTCGCACGCGAGGCCGTCGGCCGCACCGAGGACCGGCCGCACCTGCAGCCCCCGGGACGGGGCCGACGTCTCCTCGCCCGCGCAGGCCGTGAGGGCCGCCGTGGCCACGAGCGACCCGACGAGCAGGGCGGCCCGGCGGCGCATCAGCCGACCGTCACCTTGATCTCGTTGGACGCCAGCCCGCTGTCGTTGTCGACCACGCGGAACCGGTTGACGCCCTGGAAGCTGGTCTGCACGAAGGTCGAGAACGTCTCGTTGCTGACGACCGCGGTCACCGGGAAGTCCTGCCACCCGCCGCCGGAGAACTTCTGGACCTGCAGGACCGAGCCCTCACCGCCGGGGTAGACGCCGGTCAGGTCGATGTTCTCCATGACCCCGACGGAGGTCTGGCCGGCCGAGAGGGTGATCTCGTCCTCCCGGGCCTCCTCGGTCTCGGTCTCCTGCGGCTGCGAGGGCTGCTCCTGCCCGGCCTGCTCCTTTTCCGACGGCGCCAGCGTGATGAGCGGGCCGGACGGACCGTCGGTGGGCGAGGGCTTGGGCAGGTAGAAGTCGACGTCGTCGGAGACGGTCTCGGTGCTGGGGTCCTCGCCGATACCGAGGAAGCGGGTGGCGCCCAGCGCCACACCACCGAGCACGAGCCCGACGACCAGGCCCACCGACACGAGGGCGACCAGCCCCGTCAGCACGGGGTGGTCCTCGGTCCGGAGCCTGTCGATCACGCGCCCATCATCGCGGAGACGTCCAGCCCTTCCAAGCCGGGTCCCCACGGCGGGCGGGGCCCACCGGGGGCTCAGTGGGGCTCACCGGGGCTCAGCGGGGCGAGAGGACGACCACGGGGATGTCGCGGTCGGTCCACACGGCGTACTTCGCGAAGTCGGCGTACAGGTCGACCAGCAGCGGCCACAGCCGCTCCTTCTCCGCGGAGTCCGCCCGGTGCGCGTGCACCGGCACGCGTCGGCGACCCGGCAGGCTCACCTCGCAGTCGGGGGCGGCCATCAGGTTGTGGAACCACTGCGGGTTCTTCGGCAGCCCCCCCTGCGAGGCCACGATCACCAGGTCGGCGTCGGGCCCGTCCCCGTAGGGCAGGTAGAGCAGCGGCGTGGTGAACGCGGTGCCGGACTTCCGGCCGACGTGGTGCAGCAGCAGCGTCGGGACCGGCTTCCTCCAGCCGGCACCGATGCGCCAGTACCTGCCGACGCGGCCGTTGGTCGCCTTGAACACCGCCACCTGGATCTTGGCCATCCACTTGATGGCCGTGACGGTGCGCGGGTTGTCGAGGCCCGGGGGCCGCTCCTCGGGGAGGCCCATCACAGTCCCCTCTTCCAGACGACCTCTTCGACGAGCTTGCGCGAGCGCCAGCCGTCGGGGGTGCGGACCATGGTGTGGTGGTAGAGCCCGCCGACCTCGACGATCTTCTCCCCGCCCTGCCCGTCGGACATCGGCATCGGGTTGTCGAAGTAGGCCACGCACTGCAGCTCGTCGGCGCCCGCGACCCACGGCACCTCGACCTGGCCGATGGTGTGCATCCGCTTCGGGAAGAACGCGGGCAGCATCTCGGCCAGCCAGGGCTTCACGACCGCGTAGGTGTCGTGGATGCCGCCGGACTGCACGTAGTCGATGTCGGCGTCGGCGGTGAAGACGGTGTCGAGCCTGTCCCAGTCGCCGGTGTCGATGGCGCGGGTGTAGCGGGTGACGACGTCGGCGATCTCGAGCCGGTCGCTGATCTCTGCGAGGTCCACGACACGGCACTCTGGCAGAAAAGTGGAACACGTTCTAGTCTCATGGCTTATGCGGTTCACCTACGCCGAGGCGATGACCCAGGCCTCCTACTACGCACCCCTGGCCCAGGCCGCCGAGGCCGCCGGCTACACGTCGATGACCGTGGCCGACTCCCTGATCTACCCGGAGAGCTCCGACAGCAAGTACCCCTACACCGACACCGGGGACCGCGAGTTCCTCGACGGCAAGGAGTTCATCGAGACGATGGTCCTGTGCGCGCACCTCTTCGCGCACACGACGACGCTGCGCCTGACGCCGTTCGTGCTGAAGCTGCCCGTGCGCCCGCCGGTACTCGTGGCCAAGCAGGCCTCGTCCCTGGCGCACCTCTCCGGCGGCCGCCTCGGCCTCGGCGTCGGGCTCTCCCCCTGGCCCGAGGACTTCGACGCCCTCGGCGTGCCGTGGGAGAAGCGCGGCAAGCGGATGGACGAGTGCATGGACATCCTCAAGGGCCTCACCACGGGCGAGTTCTTCTCCTACTCCGGGGAGTTCTACGAGATCGAGTCGCTCAAGCAGTGCCCCGGTGCCCCGTCCCCGATCCCGCTGCTCGTCGGCGGCCACGTCGACGCTGCGCTGCGCCGCGCCGTCCGCAAGGGCGACGGCTGGATGCACGCGGGCGGTGACGGCGAGGAGCTCGACCGGCTGCTCACGCGGCTCGCCGAGATCCGCGAGGAGGAGGGCGACACCCGCGACGACTTCGAGGTGCACGTCATCTCCTACGACGCCTACACCGTCGACGGCATCAAGCGCCTGGAGGACAAGGGCGTCACCGACTGCATCGTCGGCTTCCGCGTGCCCTACATCAAGGGCCCCGACACCGAGCCGCTCGAGACGAAGATCAAGCACCTCGAGCAGTACGCCGAGAACGTCATCGCCAAGGTCAACGGCTGAGCCGGGGCTGATCCGATGTCGCACGCACCCCACGGCATGGAGCCGGCGGCCAACCCCGAGGTCGACGGCACCGACGGCTCCTGGGACCTCACTGCCCCCCTGCGCGAAGCGATCGCCGAAGGCGAGAGGCTGATCGCCGCCGCACCGTTCATCCGCACCGAGGCCGACCTGCTCGAGGGCTACGACTACCTCGCCGGGCGCATCCGGATGGCGATGCAGACCGCCTTCGACTACGACCTCGACCGGCCGCTGTTCGTCCAGCCCACGCACCAGTTCTCCCGCCAGGGCCTGGACAACCCCGACGCGATGTACTTCAACGCCTACCTGCGCGAGGGCGTCGAGTACGTGATCCGCGGGCGGCGGGGCACCTCGGCCGACCTGTCCTTCCAGGTCATGGGCGGTGCCTACACCGCGGACTCGGCCGCCACCTCGCTGATGGCCTTCGACGACCGCGAGCTCGAGCGGGACGCCGAGGGCAGCTTCGAGTTCACCTACACCGCCGAGCCCGGCGCCAAGACGCTGATCGTGCGCGAGGTGTTCTGCGACTGGGACACCGAGGAGCCCGGCTGGATCTCCATCGAGCGCGCCGACGCCCTCGGGGCGGCCGCGAAGCCGCTGACCCGCGCCCTGCTGACCAAGAAGTACGAGGTCGCGGCCCGCTCCATCACCTCCTCGATCCGTACCTGGTTCGCCTTCCCGCACTGGTTCCAGTACGCCGAGGAGGCCAACACCCTCACCGCGCCGGTCTCCACCCCCGGTGGGCTGGCCTCCCAGCGCTCCTCGATCGGCCACTACGAGCTGGGCGAGGACGAGGCGATGGTCGTCTCGGTGCCCCGGTGCGACGACGCGGCGTACCAGGCGATCCAGATCGGCTCGGACTGGTACGCCTCCACCGACTACGAGACCCACCAGACCTCGCTGACCAAGGCGCAGGCCGAGACCGACCCGGACGGCGTGATGCGGTTCGTGGTCAGCGAGAAGCCGCCCTCGGGCGACCCGGCGGCGCCGTACCTCGCCAACTGGCTGGAGACCACCGGCCACCGCACGGGCTCGATGATGCTGCGCTGGCAGCGCCTCGAGCGCGACCTCGGCCCCGAGGACGGGCCGAGCGTCGAGGTCGTGAAGCTCGGCGACGTCGCGTCGCTGCTGCCGCACCTCACTCCCCTCACCCACGAGCAGTACGCCGCGCGGATCGCCGCCCGGCAGCGCCACATCGCGAGAAGGATGATCAGTTGAGCCAGCTCGGCTACGCCGCCGCCCACGACACCTCCATCGAGGACCGCTACACCCCCGCGCCCGTGCTGGCCGGGAAGGTCGTCGTCATCTCCGGCATCGGCCCCGGCCTGGGCCGGTCGCTGGCCGTCGAGGCCGCGAAGATGGGCGCGAGGCTCGTCATCGCCAGCCGCACCGAGGAGCGCCTGAAGGAGGTCGCCACCGAGGTCGAGGCGCTCGGCGCCGAGGTGGCGATGGTCGTCACCGACGTCACCGACGAGGACTCCCGCGCCAACCTCGTCGCCCGCTCCCTGGAGGCCTTCGGCCGCGTCGACTGCGTCATCAACAACGCCTTCGCGATCCCGCCGATGGACCCGATCACCCAGATCGACCCGAAGAAGCTGGCGAAGGTCAACGAGACCAACGTCTTCGCGCCGCTGCGGCTCTCGGCGCTCTTCGCCGACGCGCTCGCGGAGTCCAAGGGCTCGATCATCATGCTCAACTCCTGCGTGGCCTTCTCCAGCCAGCCGGAGTACGCCGGCTACAAGCTGTCCAAGGGCGCCCTGGAGCACCTCGCCTCCTCGCTGGCCACCGAGCTCGGGCCGCGCGGCATCCGGGTCAACAGCGTCGCGCCGTCCTACATCTACGAGGACGTCAACCGCGGCTACTTCGACTTCCTCGCCGCGGTCGAGAGCAAGACCCACGACGAGGTGTACGCCGAGAAGGCCGCCCCCACGGATCTGAAGCGGCTCGCGTCGTCGGAGGAGGTCGCCCGGGCGACGCTGTTCCTCGCCTCCGACCTCGCGTCGGCGGTGACCGGCCAGATGCTCACCGTCGACTGCGGCGAGTTCCACGACTGAGAGGGGTCTCGAGGCTCGCTGCGCTCGCACCTCGACCATCGGGGGCGAGCCGGCGGTCGAGGTGCGAGGAGCGCCAGCGACGAGCCTCGAGACCCGGTGAGACGAGAGGCAACCTGATGTCTGACAACGTGATGACCCGCGAGCGGGCCGACGTGGGCAGCTACGAGGACATCGTGGCCGCGGCGGTGCGCACCGTGGGCATGGACGACTTCGGCGGCACCGCGCACGAGGAGGGGCTGCGGGTCCTGGTGGAGGACCTCAACTCCCCCGAGGCGGGCCTGACCGGCCGCGGGAACTACTTCCAGCGCTCGGAGGTGAAGTCGGCGCTGGTCGGCCGGCTGCTCACGCAGGCGCAGTTCAACGCGCTGCCTCAGCACCGCGACGTACCCGTCGAACGGCCGATCTTCGTGATGGGCCTGCCGCGGACGGGCACCACGGCGCTGCACCGGCTGCTGGCCGCCGATCCCGCGCACCAGGGCCTGGAGATGTGGTTGACGCAGTACCCCCAGCCGCGGCCGCCGCGCGAGACCTGGGAGGACGACCCGATCTTCTCGGCGATGCAGCAGGCCTTCGCCGCGCACCACGTGGAGGACCCGGAGTTCATGGGGATCCACTACATGGACGCGACCTCGGAGGAGGAGTGCTGGCGGCTGCTGCGCCAGACCGGCAAGTCCAACTCCTACGAGTCGCTGGCCAACCTGCCGCGCTACACCGAGTGGCTCAAGGGGCAGGACTGGACCGACGCCTACGCGCGGCACCGGGAGAACCTGCAACTCATCGGGCTCAACGACCCCGAGAAGCGCTGGGTGCTCAAGAACCCCTCGCACATGACGGCGCTCGACGCGCTGATGTCGGTCTACCCGGACGCGCTGGTCGTCTACACGCACCGCGACCCGGTCGTCTGCATCGCCTCGTCGTGCTCGCTGTCGGCGGCGACGACCGCCGGGCACAGCGACACCTACGTCGGCGGGGTCATCGGGCACACCCAGCTGGACCTGTGGAGCCGCGCCTACCACGCGTTCCACGACGCCCGGCCGCGCTACGACTCCTCGCAGTTCGTCGACGTCTCCTTCGCCGACCTGCAGGGCGACCCGATGGGCACGGTCCGCGGGGTCTACGAGGCGTTCGGTCTGTCGCTGTCGGCCGAGGCCGAGGCGGTTGTGAAGGCGATCGACGAGGAGGCGCGCACCGGGCACGCCAAGCCCTCGCACCGCTACTCGCTGAAGGACTACGGGCTCTCGGAGGCCCAGGTGCAGGCGGCGTTCGACCGGTAGGGCAGCCGCTCCTACTGCCGCGTCACCCGCACCAGCGCACCCCGCTTCGGCACCGAGGTGATGTTGCGGACCTTCGGCTCCTCGGGCCCGACGGCGGCGACGTCCCAGCGGGCCAGCACCTCACGCAGGACCGCCACGCCCTCCATCTGCGCGAAGCCCGCGCCGATGCAGCGTCGTACGCCGCCGCCGAACGGGATCCAGGTGTTGGTCGGCGGGTTCTGCCCCAGGAACCGCTCGGGGCGGAAGGCGTCGGGCTCGGGGTGGTTCTCCGGGCGCTGGTGAGCCACGATGATCGACGGCCCCACGGTGGTGCCGGCGGGCAGGTCGACCCCGCCGATCGTGGCGGGCTCCATCAGCGTGCGCACCACCATCGGGATCACCGGGTGCAGTCGCATCGACTCCTTCATCACCGCCTCCAGCCAGGCGTCGTCCTCGGTCGTGGGGCCGTCGGGGCCGGTGCCGCGCGCAGCCTCCTGGCTGCGACGCAGCAGGTCGGGGTGCTGCCCGAGCTCGCGCAGCGCCCACGCCAGCGAGGTCGCGGTCGTCTCGTGCCCGGCGAGCAGCAGGGTGACCAGCTGGTCGCGCAGCTCGGTGTCGGACAGCGGCTGCTCGCCCTCGTCGGCGCCGGCCCGGATCAGTCGTGACAGCACGTCGGTGCGCTCGACGAGGTCGGGCGCTGTACGCCGCTCGCGGATCTCCGCGTGGATGAGCCGGTCCAGGGCCGCCTGGGTGTCGACCGTGCGCTTCCACGGCCCCATCCGCTGCAGCCACGGGTAGCCCCAGCCCAGCAGCACCACGGGGCTGATGTCGACGGTGGCGTTGACCAGCGGCCGCATCGCGGCGAGCCGGTCGGCGTCGGTGACACCGAAGACCACGCGCAGGATGACCTCGAGAGTGAGGGCGTTCATCCGGTCCAGCGAGCGGAAGGTCGCACCGTCGGGCCAGTGCTCGGCCTCGTCGGCGGCCAGCTGCGAGACGAGCTCGCGGTAGCCCTTGAGCGCCTGCCCGTTGAACGCCGGCATCAACAGCTTGCGCGCCCGCTTGTGCTCCATCGAGTCCTGCAGGAGCAGCGAGTGCCGGCCCATGATCGGGCCGAGGATCGCGTTGCCCTTGCCGGCGTGGAACACCTCGGGGTCGCCGGCGAAGATCTCGCGCGCGTGCTCGGGCCGCGTGAAGAAGACCAGCGGCCGACCGCCGGGGATCAGCCGGACGGTGAACACGTCGCCGTACGTCCGCTGCAGGTAGGGGTGGAACCAGTGCCGGAAGCGCATCAGCGCCGCGCTCTGCACCAGCACCGGCCACCCGGGGCCGGGCGGCAGCCCGGCACCGCTCGGCGGCGGCAGGTCGCGGGCGCCGATGGAGGCGCCGCTCATGCTGCGGAAGCGGTCGGCGGTGAGGTCGGCGGTGTCGGGGAGCTCGTGCGCGGTGGCCACGGTCACACCCTAGGAGCCGCGTCCACCCCGAAGACCCGGCCGAGCAGCCCCGTCTCACCTACTGTCAGCAGGTGACCAACGACCGGCGCCGTACGCCGACCCGCCGCGCCCGCACGCTGGGGCTGTCCGTGGCCGGCGTCCTCGCCGGGTCGGTGCTGGCCGCGCCGCTCGTGGCCGCGAAGCCGGACACGTTGTTCCCGTCGATGGGCAACAGCGGCTACCAGGTGCGCGCCTACGACGTCGCGATCGACTACGCCCCGCTGACCAACCGCGCGATCGCGACCGTCCGCATCCGGGCGGTCGCCCGCCAGGAGATGCGCCGCTTCCACCTCGACTTCTCCGGCCCGGAGGTCACCGCGGTGACCGTCGACAAGCAGCCGGCCACGTTCGTGCGCCGCGGGGACGAGCTGGTCGTGACACCCGCCGAGACGCTGGAGAAGGGTCGCTTCACCGCGGTCGTCTCCTACGACGGGGTGCCGCCGGAGCACACCGACGACGACGGCAGCACCGAGGGCTGGGTCCGCACCAGCGACGGCGCGGTCGCCGTCAACGAGCCGGTCGGTGCGATGACCTGGCTGCCGTCCAACAACACCCCCGGTGACAAGGCCCGCTTCACCTTCCGCGTCAGCGCGCCCGCCGGCTACTCCGTCGTCGCCAACGGCGAGCTCGTCGGGACCGCCCCGCACGGCACCGGCACCACCTGGACCTGGCGCCAGGCCGAGCCGATGTCGACGTACCTCGCGATGGTCGGGATCGGCCGCTACGACGTCACCGAGTCCAGCGTCACCTCCGTCGACGGCCGCGAGCTGCCGCTGTGGTTCTTCGAGGACGCAGCGCTCGGCGGCGCCCGCCCGGCGCGCGAGGTGCTGCCCGAGGTGATCGCGTTCTGCGAGAAGCTCTTCGGCGCCTACCCGTTCTCCTCGGGTGGGCACGTCGTCGACGACGCGTACGTCGGTTACGCGCTGGAGACCCAGACCCGACCGTTCTACCCGCCGGGCGGGGCCTCCACCTCGACGGTCGTGCACGAGACCGCGCACCAGTGGTTCGGCAACTCCGTCACCCTCACCGACTGGCACGACATCTGGCTGGCCGAGGGCTGGGCGACCTTCACCGAGTGGCTCTGGTCGGGGGCCCACGACGGGCGGACCCCGCGCGAGCGGTTCGACACGCTCTACGCCCGCGACGCCGACGACGACCTGTGGAGCCCGGCGCCCACGGAGTTCACCGACCCCGCCGACCTGTTCGGGGAGCCGGTCTACCAGCGCGGCGCGATGACGCTCTTCGTGCTCCGCCGCGAGATCGGCACCCGCGACTTCAAGAGGCTCGGCCGCCGCTGGGCGGGCAAGCACGCCTACGGCAACGTCACCACCCGTGACTTCGAGCGGCTGGCCGAGAAGGTCTCCGGCGAGCAGCTCGACGAGTTGTTCGACGACTGGCTGCGGCTGGACGGCAAGCCGAAGGGCTACTGACGCTCCGGGCCGACCCAGACCACGACGTTCTGCAGGGAATCCGGCCTCCAGACCTGCACAACGTCGTGATCTGCGCCGTGCGGGCTCACGGCCACTGCGGGCGCTGTCAGGCGAGAATCCGGTCGACGACGCCCTGGCTGACGGGGTGGTACGTCGGTCGCGCGAGGGCGTAGATCTCCCACGCCCGCTCCTTGCCGCGCTCGGTGGCGGCGAGGCGGGTGTAGACCTTGCGCAGGTAGAGCGCCCGGCCGTGCCGGGTGAGCAGGTCGCCCAGCGCCCGGTCCGCGGCCGGCCGCTCGAAGACCCAGCCGGCGGCGACGACCAGCTCGAACCAGGCGGTCGCGACCTCGATGTTGCCGGTGGTCGAGAAGCCGAACGCGGCGTCGACGTCGTCGAGGAGCGCGTGGTCGGCGTCGGCCGGCAGCGAGCGGACGAGGTGCACCCACTGGTGGCTGACCCAGCCGCCCACGTCGAGGTCGGCGGCGGGGGTGCCGGCCAGCAGCCGCGCGACCTGCGCCTCGACGAGGCTGAAAGCGTCGGAGGTGAAGACCGGGGCGTCGTCGGGGACGCCGGGACCGTGGATCCACTCCTCGACCCGCACGTCGTCGGGCGTCAGGCCGGCCGGCGCGAGCAGCTCGGACTCGAGGTGGGCCAGGAAGGTCGGGGTGTCCATCGAGCCGAACGCGAACCGGTCGAAGTAGTCGCGCAGGAACGCGTCGAACGTCTCGCGGCCGACGCGGGCCTCGAGCATCCGCAGGAACAGCGAGCCCTTCTCGTAGGGCAGCTTCGGCAGGTAGCCGTCGGGATCGACCAGCTCCGCGTGCAGCACGGTCTGCTCCGGGGAGGCGTCGTCGAGGGTCTTCTCCAGCTCCTGTCGACCGAGCCGCAGCAGCATGGAGGTGTAGTCGGCGCCGTACATCTCCTCGTCGATGCGGGTCTCGAAGTACGTCGTGAAGCCCTCGTTGAGCCACAGGTCGTTCCAGGTGACGTTGGTGACGAGGTTGCCCGACCAGGAGTGCGCGAGCTCGTGGGCGACGAGGGTGACGAGCGACCGGTCGCCGGCGATGACGGTGGGGGTGGCGAACGTGAGCCGGGGGTTCTCCATGCCGCCGTAGGGGAAGCTCGGCGGCAGGATGAGCAGGTCGTAGCGGCCCCAGCGGTAGGGGCCGTAGAGCCGCTCGGCGGCCTCGATCATCGCCTCGGTGTCCGCGAACTCCCACGCCGCCTCCTCGACCACGGCCTCCTCGGCGTAGACGCCGCTGCGGGCGCCCAGCTCGCGGAAGCGCAGATCACCGACGGCGAGGGCGACGAGGTAGGTCGGCACCGGCTCGGGCATGGTGAAGCGGTACTGCCCGTCGGCGCTGCGCTCGGTGGGGTTCTCCGCGCTCATCACCGCCATCAGGTGCGCGGACACGCGGACGGTCGCGTCGTACGGCGCGCGGATGCCCGGGCTGTCCTGGCAGGGGATCCAGCTGCGCGCCAGGATCGGCTGGGACTGGGTGAACAGGAACGGCTGGCCCGACGACGTCTGCTCCGGGCCGAGCCACTGGAGGGCGGTGGCCTTGTCGGTGGTGGCGTAGTGGACGACCACCCGGTCGCTCTCGCCGAGCCGGATCGTCAGCGGGGCGCCGAGGATCTCGTCGTGCTCCCCGACGTGGTGCTCGAGTGGAGTCCCGTCGCCGTCGGTGACCGCCCCGAGGTCCAGGTGCCAGGTGTCGAGGGCCAGCTCGGTGGCTTCCGGGTCGACCCGCTCGACGTCGAGCGTGACGCTGCCGGCCAGTCGCTGCCGGTCCAGGTCGACGTCGAGGTCGAGCGCCATCCGGCGTACGACGACCTCGGTGGGGCGGGCGTAGGAGTGCGGATCGGGCGTCAGGCGGGGCACGGGCGCAACCTATCCGTCGGAGCCGGACGGACCGAAGGGCCTTCCGGCCGGGCCCCCTCGGCGGGGTGAGACGGCGCAGGGGCTCGTTCGGTCCGTCCGGCTCCGGCTGCTCGCCCGGCACCGGCTCGCCCGGTCGGTGCCTGCGGCGTGGGTAGCGTCATCGGGGTGACCACCGCCGCGACCGCCTGCCCGAAGGGCATGACGTTCGGTCCGTGCGGCGGGGTGCGCGAGGACCTGCGCTGCGAGCTGGCAGACCACCGGTGCACGTTCGCCGACCTCGAGGACCCGGTCCCGTGGGCCGGGCGTGAGGCCGCCCCCGGCCCGTCGTCCTCGGTGCTGCTGGCAGCCCTGGAGCGCGGGGACGCCGTGCTGAGCGACCTGACGCTGCCGTCCTACGACCCGGCCGCGGTGGCGCAGAGCGTCGCGGTGATGCGCGGGTCGTGCGACGCGCTGCTGCTCGGGGAGCACCAGAACCGGCCGGACTTCCCGCCGACGGTGCTGGCGGCGCTGGTCCGCGAGGCCGGCGGGGTGCCGTGGGTGACGCTGGCCTGCCGCGACCGCAACCGCGTGGTGCTGGAGCAGGAGGTCGCCGGGCTGGGACTGGTCGAGGCCGACGGGGTGCTGTGCGTGACCGGGGACGGCCGGGCTCCGGGGGTGCGGCCGGGGGTCACGCAGGTCTTCGACCTCGACGGCACCCGGTTGGCGGCGCTGGCCGCGGGGCGGGGCCTGGCGGTCGGTGTCCCGGAGTCGCCGGAGGCCGCGCCACGGCAGCTGCGCCCGGGGCGGTTGGTGGAGAAGCAGCGCGCCGGGGCACAGGTGGCGGTGCTCAACCACGCCGGGTCGCCGGAGACGGTGGCGCGGTTCGTCGCACGGGCCCGGGAGCTGGGGCTCACGATCCCCGTCGTGGCGGGCGTGGCGGTCTACACGGACGCCGCGGGGGCGCGGGTGCTGCAGGGGTTCCCCGGGCTGCACCTCGACGACGCCCGGGTCGAGCGGGTGTTGGCCGCCGGCGACGTGCGGGAGGCAGGCATCGAGGCGGCCGTCGAGGAGGCTCGGGCGCTGCTCGCGGTGCCGGGCGTGTCAGGGGTCAACCTGTCGGGACGGGGCAGCTCGTCGAGCGAGCTCGACGGCGCCGAGGTGAAGGCCGAGATCGGTCGTCGGATCCAGGAGGGTGCATGAGCGAGGAACCGATGGTCGAGGAGTTCGACACGGTGGCGAGCTGGACCGCAGACGCGGTCGAGGAGCTCGGGCAGGACCACGCGCTGCCGGCGGCGTGCCGCGGCAGCGGCAGCCCGGCCGCGCTCCGGTGGCTGGCGGACCGGATGGGGCTGGCGCCGGGGATGCGGCTGCTCGACAGCGGCGCCGGCGTCGGCGGGCCGGCGCGGCTGGTCCAGGAGACGCACGGCGTGCAGCCGACCCTGGTGGACCCGATGGAGGGGGCGTGCCGGGCCGCGGAGCGGCTCTTCGGGTTCCGGGCGCTCGTCGGCGACGGGGCCGCGCTGCCGGTGGGGAACGGTGAGTACGACGCCGGCTGGTCGCTCGGGGTGCTGTGCACCGTCGAGGACAAGGCCGCCCAGGTCGCCGAGCTGCGGCGGGTGGTGGCCGGGGGCGGCGCGGTCGGGCTCCTGGTGTTCGTCCGGACCGTCGAGGAGCTCACCGACCCGCCCGAGGGTAACCACTTCGTCACCGCCGACGAGCTGGACGGGCTGCTGCGCGGTGCCGGTCTTGAGGTCGTGGATCGGGCCTGGCTCGGCGACTTCGACGACCCGCCGCAGGACTGGCAGGCTCCGCGACGGCTCGGTGGCCGGACGGCTGGTGGTGTGCCGGGTGCCGGTGGCCTGACCGGGTCAGAGCACCGGCCGCCCGCGCTGCCAGACGCCGGCGACGAGCGGGACGCCGGGGCGATAGGCCAGGTGCACGTGGGAGGGCGCGTCGAGCAGCACCAGGTCGGCGCGTCGCCCGGGCACCAGCCGGCCGACGCCGTCCGCACCGTCGAGGTCCAGTGATGCCGCGGCCGTGGCCGTGACCGCGTGGACCGCCTCAGCCGGCGTCAAGCCCATCTCGCGCACCGCCAGCGCGACGCAGAGCGGGATGGAGCTGGTGAAGCACGACCCGGGGTTGCAGTCCGACGCCAGCGCGACACGGACCCCGGCATCGAGCAGGCGGCGGGCGTCGGGGTAGGGCTGGCGGGTGGAGAACTCCACGCCGGGCAGCAGGGTGGCGATCGTGCCGGAGTCACGCAGCGCGTCGACGTCGGCGTCGTCGAGGTAGGTGCAGTGGTCGACGGCCAGCAGGCCGCGCTCGCACGCGAGCCGAACGCCGGGGCCGGGGCCGAGCTGGTTGGCGTGCAGCCGCCCGCGCAGCCCGGCCGCCTCGCCGGCGTCGAGCACCGCGCGGGCCTGGTCGGCGTCGAACGCACCCCGCTCGCAGAACGCGTCGATCCACCGCGCGTGCGGGGCGCACGCCTCGAGCATCGGCCCGGTCACCAGGTCGACGTAGCCGGCCGGGTCGTCGGCGTGCTCCTGCGGCACGACGTGCGCGCCCAGGAAGGTCGTCTGCTCGGTCAGCTGTCGCGCCACCGCCAGGCTGCGCGCCTCGTCGCGCACCGACAGCCCGTAGCCGGACTTGATCTCCACGGTGGTCGTGCCCTGTCGCAGCATCTCCTGCACCAGCCGAGCCGCGTGCGAGAGCAGCTGCTCGTCGGTCGCGGCGCGGGTGGCGGCGACGGTGGTGCGGATGCCGCCGGCGGCGTACGGCGTCCCGCTCATGCGCGCCGCGAACTCCTGTGCCCGGTCGCCCGCGAAGACCACGTGGCTGTGACTGTCCACGAACCCCGGCAGCACCGCCCGGCCCCCCGCGTCGACGACGGCGTCCGCGGCGGGCGCGTCGGTGGCGTGCCCGACCCAGGCGACCCGGTCGCCCTCGACGACCAGCGCGGCGGCCTCGATGGTGCCCAGGAGGCCCTCGCGGTGGGGGTCGTTGGTGACCAGCTCGCCGATGTTGGTCAGCAGCGTCGAGGTCATGACCAGATCCTCCCGATCGTCTCGGTCAGCGCGCCACCCACGGTCGGCTCGTCCCCGCGCCGGTGCGCCACCCGGCCGTCGACCACGACGTGGGTGACGTCGGCGGCGGTGGCGGCGAAGACCGCGGTGTGCTCGTCGTCGCCCGTGCCGGCGGTGCGCGGGGAGGTGGTGTCGAGGGTGACGAGGTCGGCGCGGGCGCCCACCTCGATCCGGCCGACGTCGCCCAGGCCCAGCACGTCGTGCGCGGTCGCGACGTCCAGCAGCTCGGCCGCGGTGAAGTGCCCACGGGCCCGGGTGGCCAGCCGCTCGTGCATCTCCAGCCCGCGCAGCTCCTCGAACGGGTCGACCACCGCGTGGCTGTCGCTCCCGACGCTCAGCCGGCAGCCGGCGTCGGCCAGCCGTCGCGCCGGCCCGATCCCGTCGGCGAGGTCGCGCTCGGTGGTCGGGGTCAGGCAGACGTTGGTGCGCGTGCTCCCCAGCAGCTCGATGTCGTCGTCGGTGAGGTGGGTGGCGTGCACGACGGTCGTGCGCGGCCCGAGCAGTCCCTCGGCGTGCAGCAGCCCCGCCGGCGTCAGCCCGTACGCCGCCAGGCAGCCGTCGTTCTCCGCGACCTGCTCCGACAGGTGCACGTGCAGCGGGTGCCGGCCGCGGAGGTGGTGCAGCTCGTCGCGGGGCACCGCCCGCACGGAGTGGATGGCCGCGGGGCCGGCCCCCGCCCGCGCCGCCCAGGCCGCACCGGACCCGTCGGAGTAGCGCACCTGCACGCCCTCGGGCGGCGCCCCGAACCCGCTGGAGAGGTAGGCGGTGTCCAGCAGGACCAGCCTGATGCTGGCGGTCTCGGCGGCGTCGCGCAGCGCGTCGCGCATCGCGTTCGGCTCCTCGTGCAAGGTGCCGTCGGGCTGGTGGTGCAGGTAGTGGAACTCCCCCACCGACGTGTAGCCGGCGACGACCATCTCGCGGAACGTGGCGGCGGCCAGCTCGCGGTAGGAGTCGGGTGTGAGGCGGCCGGCGACGTCGTACATCTGCTCGCGCCAGGTCCAGAAGGTGCCGCGCTGGCGCTGGGTCCGACCCCGCAGGGCGCGGTGGAAGGCGTGGCTGTGGGCGTTGGCCAGGCCCGGCAGGGTCAGGCCGTCGAGCCTGGTCGCGCGCGGGACGTCGGCCGCGGCCACGTCCGGCGTGACCCGGGTGAACCGCCCCCCGGCGACCTCGACGAGCACGTCGTCGAGGACCGTGCCGTCGACCCACGCACGCTGGAGCGAGTAGCCGGTCACGACACCAGCCGGGTCAGCGTCTCGGCCAGCGCGTCCACGCCGGCCAGGCAGTCGGGCACCTCGGCGTGCTCGTCGGGCGAGTGGGAGACGCCGGTGGGGTTGCGGACGAAGAGCATCGCCGTGGGGATGCCGGCCGCCGACAGGATGCCGGCGTCGTGGCCGGCCTGGGTCGGCAGCACCGGCCAGTCGCCGCTCGCGTGGCCGGTGGCCAGGGACGCCGCCAGCCCGGGGTCGAAGGAGACCTCGCCGGAGACCGACTCGGCGGTCACGGTGACGGTGGTGCCGTCACGCTCGGCCCCCTCGCTCGCCCGCGCCGTGATCCGCTCGACCAAGGCCTCCAACGAGGCGACCGACGAGGCGCGGGCGTCGAGCCAGCCCGTCACCCGCGACGGCACCGCGTTGGTCCCGTTGGGGTTGACCTCGACCCGGCCGAAGGTCGCGCGCTCCCCCGCGAGCCGAGCGGCCTCGTTCGCCGCCAGCACGGTCGTGGCGTAGGTGAGCATCGGGTCACGCCGGTCCTCCATGCGGGTCGTGCCCGCGTGGTCGGCGACGCCGTCGAGGTCGAACCGGTAGCGCCCGTGCGGCCAGATCCCGCTCGCCACGCCGACGGCGTGCCCGAGGTCGACCAGCGCACGGCCCTGCTCGACGTGCAGCTCGACGAAGGTGGTGACCCCGGCGAGCAGGTCGACGTCGTCCCCGGTCGTGCCGGCCGTGCCGGCCGTGCCGGTCATCCCGGGCAACCCCTGGGCCTCCAGCGCGTCGGCGAGGAACACCCCGTCGCGGTCGCGCAGCTCGCGGGCGGTCGCCCACGGCGTCGCACCGGTCAGCAGCCGCGAGCCCAGGCAGGCCAGCCCGAAGCGCGAGCCCTCCTCCTCCACGAACACCCCGACCCCCACGGGTCGCGCCGGGACCACGGCGTGCTCGCGCATGCGGTCGATGGCCGCCAGCGCCGAGACCACACCGAGGGGTCCGTCGTACGCACCGCCCTCGAGGACGCTGTCGAGGTGCGAGCCGGTGAGGAGCCGGTCGCTGGGATCGGTGCCCTCGGGCTCCCACCAGCCGACCAGGTTGCCCAGGCCGTCGCGCTCCACGCGCAGGCCGCGGGCCTCGCACTGCTCGACGAACCACGCCCGCAGCTCGGCCTCCGGCGAGGTCCACGGCTGGCGCAGGTAGCCCCCGGTCGCGACGTTGCGCCCGACCGGCGCGATCTCACGCCACATCGCCTCGAAGTCAGCGGGCATGGTTGCTCCTAGGGTCGGGGGCATGGAGTTCCGCGAGGTCGTACGCCGGCGCCGGATGGTCCGCAACTACGCCGACACCCCGGTCGACCCGGCCGTGCTGCAGCGGATGCTCGACCACGCGACCCGCGCCCCGAGCGCCGGGTTCAGCCAGGGGTGGGCGTTCGTGGTGCTCGACTCGCCCGAGGACGTCCGGCGCTTCTGGACGACCGCGACCGACGACGTGGACGACCCCGACCCGTGGCTCGCGGGGATGATGCGCGCGCCGGTCGTGATCGTGCCGTGCAGCAACCGAGCGGCGTACCTCGACCGCTACGCGGCGCCGGACAAGGCGGGCACCCGGCGGCGCAACGGCAGCCCCGCCGGGGACCCGTGGAACGTGCCGTACTGGCACATGGACGCTGCGATGGCCGCGCTGCTGATCCTGCAGACCGCGGTAGACGAGGGGCTTGGTGCCTGCTTCTTCGGGCTGCCGCCGCACCGCGAGCTCGACCTGCGCGAGGAGCTGTGGCTGCCCGACGACGTCGACCCGATCGGCGCGATCACGATCGGCCACCGGGCGCAGGACACCGGCAACCGGGGCTCGCCGCGCACGCGTAAGCGCAAGTCCGTCGAGGACGTCGCGCACCGCGGCCGCTGGGGCGGCACCTGGCCCTCGGCTCCCACGGACGACTGACACCTCTCCAGTCCATCGCCGGGGCGGTGCCGGGTCAACGAGCATCGCCGCCGAGGCGTCTCGGATCCCAGACGAGGCGGGGCGCCGATCGACCGTCGCTGAGGGACGCGCGGGCGTAGGGTCCCCACGTGACCTTGAGGGAGGCTCGGCGCGAGCGCGCCGTGGAGGCGTTGCAGGCGGCGGTACGGATCCCGACGGTGAGCCGTCGCGACGGGGTGGACACCGAGGTGTTCGACGCGTTGCTGGCCGAGCTGGAGCGGCGCTTCCCGCTGCTGCACGAGCGCCTGGAGCTGACCCGGGTGCACACCCACGGGCTGCTGTTCCGCTGGCCCGGGGCGAGCGACGCGCAGCCGGTGGTCCTGATGGCCCACCTCGACGTGGTGCCGATCGAGGACGAGTCTCGCTGGACCCACCCGCCCTTCTCCGGTGCCGTGGTCGACGGCGTGGTCTGGGGTCGCGGCACGCTGGACGACAAGGGCTGCGTGGTCGCCATCTGCGCCGCGGTCGAGGAGCTGCTCGAGGACGGCCACGAGCCCGCCCAGGACATGTGGCTCTCCTTCGGCTGCGACGAGGAGGTCTTCGGCCAGGCGGCGCCCGAGGCGGTGGCGGTGCTGCGCGAGCGTGGCGTCGAGCCGTGGTTCGTCCTCGACGAGGGCGGCGCCGTCGCGGGTGGGGCCTTCCCCGGCGTGAGTGCTCCGGTCGCCGTCGTCGGCGTCACCGAGAAGGGCGTCACCTCGCTGCTGCTGCGCGCCGAGGGCCGCGGCGGCCACGCCTCGACCCCCGCCCGCAACGGGCCGACCGCACGGATCGCGAAGGCGATCACCGCGCTGGAGTCGTCTCCGATGGCACCCGCCCTGCCCGCGCCGAACGTCGAGCTGTTCCGCCGGCTCGGGCCGCACCTGCCGCTCCCGCTGCGCCCCGTCGTCGCGGCCGCCGCGCGGGTGCCCGCGGTCCTCACCCGCACGGCGACACCGTGGAGTCGGTGCTCGAGCACGTCCGCCGCGCCGTGGGGCGTGGGGTCGACATCGAGGTCGTCGAGGAGGGCGAGGCGAGCCCGCTGTCGCCGTACTCCACCGCCGAGCACGCCGACCCCGCCTTCGACCTGCTGGAGACCACGATCGGCGAGGTCTTCCCCGACGCCGTGCCGTCGCCCTACGTGATGATGGCCGGCACCGACTCGCGGCACTTCACCGAGATCTGCGAGCGGGTCTACCGCTTCGCGCCGTTCCGGATGAGCAAGGCCCAGCGTGAGGCGATCCACTCCCACGACGAGCACCTCGGCGTGGAGGACTTCCTCGACGGCGTGGCGTGGTACCGGCTCCTGATCGAGAGGCTCCCCGCATGACCACCCCCACCCGCACCGGCGTCACCCCCGGGCAGGGCCTGCTCGCGATCGTCGGGCTGCTGGTGGCCGTCGAGGTCGCCAGCGGCGTGCTGCAGGGCTACTACACGCCGATCTTCAGCGACATCGCCGACCACCTCGGGATCGACGACGCCGACGTCAACTGGTTCGAGGCAGCACAGCTGATCGTCTCGGCGCTGTGCGTGCCGCCGCTGGCTCGGCTCGGCGACCTGGTCGGCCACAAGAAGGTGCTGGTGCTCTCGACCGCAGTCACCGCGCTGGCCTCGTGGGGCGTGGCGTTCGCCCCGTCCTTCGGCACCTTCCTGGTCGCGTGGGCCCTCCAGGGTGCGTACGTCGTGTGGTTGCCGCTCGAGGTCGCGATCATCCACCGGCGTACCCGCGACACCGGCCGCCAGCAGCTGCTCACCCGTCGCGCCGCCGCCGTGCTGGTCGGGGCGCTGGAGCTGTCGGTGATCATCGGCGCGCTCACCTCCGGCGCGCTGGTCGAGGCGACGTCGATGACGACCCTGCTGATGCTGCCGGCGATCGTGACGACCGTCGTGCTGGTGCTCGTCTGGTTCGGCGTCGAGGACGTGCCCGGGGAGGCCACCGGCGGGTACGACTGGCGCGGCCTGGGCATGATCACGCTGGTCCTCGGCCTGGTGATGGGCGGCCTCATCGCCATCCGGCTGCAGGGCCCGGCCGCGGCGCTGCCGTGGCTGCTGGTGCTGGCCGGGCTGGCGGCGCTGGTGCCGTTCGTGCGGCTCGAGCGGTCGCTGGCCGACCCGATGGTCGACGTGCGGCTCCTCGCACGCACCGACCAGTGGCCGATCCAGCTCACGGCGTTCCTCTTCGGCATGTCCGTGCTCGGCGCCCAGATCCCGCTGTCCACCTTCGCCCGCACCGACCCCGACGTCGTCGGCTACGGCCTCGGCGCGGACGCTGCCTTCGTCTCGACGCTGGTCGGGGTGTACGTCGTGTTCCTGGCGATCGGCGCGTTCACGCTGCCGCTGACCGCGCGGCTGCTCGGGCCGCGCGGGGCGCTGGTGGCCTCCTCGCTGCTGGTGGCGCTGGGCTACGGGTTGTTCCTGCCCTTCCACGACTCCACGACCCAGACGCTGACCAACATGGCGAT
>NZ_LUPI01000047.1:0-4025 GCF_001627265.1 Nocardioides sp. REDSEA-S30_B4
GTGAGAGATCACTCGAAGGATCTACCTGGTGGCCGCGCCTACGTTGCAGGCACGCGCTCACTTAGGTCCGTCGTACACCACTTTGCTGGACTCCACTCGCGACCGCGAACCGCCACGTCGGTCCGGCCTCAGCGCGAGCGACATCGACAGCCGAGACCATCGCGTCATGCAGCTCATCGGGTGTGTGCTGAGAGGTAGGGCGCAGAACCAAGAAGCACCCCCCGTTGCCCGAGTCTGACGTGGCCCTCTGAATGCCACGCGGGGCGAACTTGATCACGGCGGTACCACTTTCGCGAGCGGAGATAGTGACCTCGAAGGTACGTCGTATCGCTCGTCGGAAACGCACTCATCTGCCGCGCACGGTGCGCTCGGAGACGCACGCCATGCCGCAATCCGGCTCGCAGCTCGCTCGTGACGGTGAGCGGACGTCGCACGCGCACTACGCAAAATGCTCGCGACCTGTCCTGCGATGAATGGCCTACGTGCGTCGATCTCCTAGCGGCAGGTTCGCTCGTGGCTGCCGTGCGCGGCTGTCGGGATCAAGATGCCTCGACCACTAGGTCACCTGGTAAACAGCTGGCGAGTGCCGGACCACACCGAAGGTCGATGACTCAAGCAGTCCTGAGGTGTTCGGGTTGTAGTGCGTCGAGCAGCCACGGTCGGAGCAGCGCGGTGACGAGCCAGCATGCGCCGGCACTGGCGGCCCCGGTGATGAACACGGCCGACAGTACGTACGTCGCCGCCGCCATTGAGTCCAGGTAGCTGTAGCCCAAGCCACCCACGGCCGCGCCAACGATTGCCAGGGGCACCGTCGCCAGGAGGCACTCGAGCCGCTGGGACCGGCTCACCACTTCGGCTGGCACCCCGGACGCCACTAGTGCGGCCAGTTCGCGATGCCGCTCTAGGACCGACTCGGTCAGGTGCACTCCCAGGGACAAAGCGATGACGAGCAGCGCTGCTAGGGCGCCAAACCCGGCGACCAAGGCGGGCCCGAGGTAGTAGCCGCGGTCGCTGCTTTGGGTCGCGAGCACGTCGGGTACGAAGACCGAAAGGACGCCCGCGGTCAGGCCAACGGCCCCGACCGCGGCAGCGGCCCGACCGGCCGGCCGGGGGTCCAACTGCAGGCGTCGGCCGGCCAGAAGCAGAGCAGGCCGAGCCGTCCGGCTCGCCACCAGGCTCGCGACGACGAACGCGGTCCAGGGCGCCAGCCCGGCGATGGCCAGGACCAACAGCGACACCAAGCCGAGCGACAGCAAGTCGGAATCGACGACGTCATTGCCGACCGCCAAGAGCACTGCGGCGACGATCAGCAGCAATGCGGCCCAGGGGCGGGGCGGCCGATCGGTCTGGTGGGTTGGATCCTTGCCGACGCGCGAGCCCATCCGGAAGCCGACGGCAGCGCCATACGCGCCCGTCATCAGCACCGCGAGCAGCGCCCAGGCACCCGGACCGACCGAGGTCGGCACAAGGGAGGTGCCCTGAGGTCCCGAGACCTGACGCAGCAGCCACCAGACGGGGATGCCGAGCACCCCGCCGACCAGGGCGGGCAGACCCACCTCCACCGCACCCCATCGGCGCAAGTCGCTGCGGGTCGCGCCGGCCACCGCCAAGGCAGCGAACCGCTGGCGCCGTGCCGTCGTACCGAGCCGGACGGCTTGGTCGAGCAGCAGCACCAGCGGCAGCGCGAGCAGCAGGACACCGAGGATGGCCCCCGGTCGCGTCCCGGGGTCTCGCACTGCACCGAGGACCCGCTCGTCGAGCGGCCACTGCGGAGCCTCATAGAGTCGGAGCATCGAGATCGCCGCGAGCAGAAGCCCGCTCACCAGCGCGGTTGTACCGGCCACCAGGGAAGCCCGCCCCCACCCGCCGGCCAACGTGATGGTGACAGCCAACGGCCTCACAGCGAAACCTCGGCAGCCTCAACGACGCCGTCGCGCAATACGACCTCCCGCCCCGCGTGTGCCGCGACCCGGTTGTCGTGGGTAACCACCACCAGGGCCGCTCCGGTCTCGCGCACCGCATTGAGGAGCACCTCCAGGGTCTGCTCACCCGTGACCGTATCCAGCGCACCGGTCGGCTCATCGGCGAAGACCACCTGCGGACTGGTCACCAAGGCCCGGGCAATGGCGACTCGCTGGGCTTGGCCCCCGGACATTTCACCAGAGCGAGCCTCGGCCACCTCTGCAACTCCAAGCCTTTCCAACCAACTCATTGCCGCCGCCCTGGCGTCGCTGCGGCGTCGCTTCTCCAACAGCAGCGGCAGCGCAACGTTTTCGACCGCGGTGAGCTCGGGGACGAGCAGCCCGAATTGCAGCACTAGGCCGAACTCGACGCGCCGCAGCCGGGTCCGGGCATCGGGGTTGCGGTCATCGAGCCGGCTGCCCCGATACATCACGATCCCGCTCTCTGGCACCAGCACCCCCGCTAAGCAATGCAGCAACGTGGACTTGCCGCTCCCGGACGGGCCAGTGACGGCAACGATCTCGCCAGCAGCCACCTCGATCGAGGCGCCCCGCAAAGCTGGGGTTGCACCAAAGGACTTGCGCAAGCCTTGAGCGCTCAGCAGGGACTCGGTCATCGATGGCTCCTCGTGTGGTCTTGGCTCTGGACCCTGGCCTGGGTCTCCTCGAGCCACCGCAGGTCGGCGTCGAGGTGGATCAGGAC
This sequence comes from Nocardioides sp. REDSEA-S30_B4, assembly GCF_001627265.1. Taxonomy (NCBI): domain Bacteria; kingdom Bacillati; phylum Actinomycetota; class Actinomycetes; order Propionibacteriales; family Nocardioidaceae; genus Nocardioides; species Nocardioides sp. REDSEA-S30_B4. Next base: position 2,665 of record NZ_LUPI01000047.1, read on the forward strand.
GTGATCAACGGCGATCCGCTCGCCCGTCGACGCTGCGGCGTCGCGGTCGCGGGTCAGGGCACGCATGGCGTCCAGGTGCACCGCTCGCTGGCGGCGCAGAAATCCAGCGGCGTCCACGCCAGCGTGAACGGCGGTCACCGTCTTGCGGACCAGCTCGTCGGCGACGTACGGCCCGGCGGGCTCGGTTTCGGCGAGCCACTCTGCCAACCGCTGTTCGCCGGCCGCGGTCAGGGCGTAGACCGTTCGTTCTGGCCCGCCGTCTTGGGTGGTCTCGATGCTCTCGACAAACCCGTCGCGCTCGAGCCGGCCGAGCGTGGCGTAGACCTGCCCGAAGGCCAGCTGTTTGGACGCAGGAAATCGCTCGTCATGCGCGCGCTTGACGTCGTACCCATGGGCAGGGCCAGCAGCCAAAACACCCATCAAGACGGTGGCAAGGGACATGCGGTCGAGTATGCACCATATGTATACATCAAGTGAATAGTAGTTCTGTCGTAAGCGCGTCGACCCTCTCGATCGGCCGCCGGGGCTGATCGAGGAGGCTAGAAGTGTTGGCTTCTGCCGCGTCGAGCGATCACTGAGGCTGGTTCAATCTGGTCGTGGCAAAGGACAGCAACGACGTGTCCCCCGACCAGGTGCGGCTGACCGTCGACGGACAAGTCTTCGACCTGGCCTATGGCCCGTCGCAGCCCGGCGCCTACGGATACTCCTGGGTCAACGGGCCGAACGAGGCCACGGGTTTGGCTCCAGGCGTTCGGACCACCAGCGCAGCACCATGACCGAGCACGAAGCGAGCATCCGTGAGTTCCTCCGCGCCGTGGACCCCACGACTGGCTACATCGAAGACGACGACGACTGAGCCTCAAGCGCACTCTTCTGCCGCATCGTGCGCAGGTGTGTCCTAGAGCGGTGGGCTGGTTGCCCGGCATCGGGGGAAGATTGAACGCGTGACTGCCCCCTTCGTCTCGTTGCCCATCAGCGTCGCCTGGATCAGTGAGCGGCTCTACAGAGAGAAGCCGTCAGACCTCCCTTTTGGTCGGGCAGTCGAGGTGGACGGCTGGGACAAAGCACTCGATGCAGCCTGGGCCGACTTGTTTCACCGTCCTGGCGTCGCGGAGTGGGTCAGCGAGTACCTGGATCGACGTGGCACCGAACATGCATGTGTGTCCTTCAAAGACGCGCCACGAGTTGTCGGGCGCTACGGCTACGGCAACTTCAACGTGACGTACCCAGCCGACCTACTCATGTCGGGAGGCGATCGCGAGGCGGAAGGTGTCAAGCAGGTTGAGACACGTTTCGTTAGGCGGTCTGTATGAGGGCCTCCGGTGATGGCTGGTTGATCCAGGCTGCTGTGGGCAGCGTCG
>NZ_LUPI01000048.1:0-13862 GCF_001627265.1 Nocardioides sp. REDSEA-S30_B4
GGCGGGGGTGGCGGGGGTGTCGGGAGTTCGGCGGGGCAGCATCAGCGCGAGCACGAGGACGGCGAGCGAGATGACCGCCCCGAGCCCGAAGGCCCACTGCAGGCCGCCGACCATCGCGGCCGCCTCGCTCGAGCCGCCCTCGGCCAGCGACGCGGAGCGGCTGGAGAGGATCGTGATCGAGACGGCGGTGCCGATGGCGCCGGCGACCTGCTGGGTGGTGCCGAGCAGGGAGGAGCCGTGGGAGTACAGGTGCATCGGGAGCGCCCCGAGGCCGAGGGTGAAGACCGGGGTGAAGATGCCGGCCAGCGAGATCATCAGCAGCACGTGGATGCCGACGACGGCGGCGACCGGGGTGGTCTCCCCGATCAGCGCCAGGGCACCGAGCGCCACGACCATGCCGACGGCACCGGGCACGACCAGCGGCCGGCTGCCCACGCGGTCGAAGGTCCTGCCGACCTGCGGACCGAGCAGGCCCATCATGATGCCGCCGGGGGCCACGACCAGGCCGGTGGTCAGCGGCGAGAGACCGCGCACCTCCTGCAGGTAGAGCGGCAGCAGGATCATCGCGGCCAACATCGACATGAACGCGACCGCCATCAGCGCGATGGAGACGGTGTAGGTGCGGACCTGCAGGACCCGCAGGTCCAGCAGCGGCTCCGAGGTGCGCTGCAGGCGCAGCTGGCGCCACACGAACAGGCCGACGACCACCAGGCCGAGCAGGGCGGGGACCTCGGCGGGCACCGAGCCGCCGGAGCCCTCGCCCAGGCCGCTGAGGCCGTAGACGAGGCTGCCGAAGCCCAGGCCGGCCAGCACCACGGAGGCGATGTCGACGCGTCCGGCGCTCGGCTCGCCCACGTCGGGCAGCCGGCGCAGCGAGATCACGGTGATCGCCAGCGCGATGGGCAGCACCACGAAGAAGAGCCCGCGCCAGGTCGTGACGGCCAGGATGCCGCCGGAGACGGCCGGGCCCATCGCCGGGGCGACGGAGATCGCCAGCGTCACGTTGCCCATCACGCGACCACGGTCGTGGTCGGGGACGACCTTCATGATCGTCGTCATCAGCAGCGGCATCATCACCGCGGTGCCCGCGGCCTGCACGACCCGACCGGCCACCAGCATCCAGAAGAACGGCGCCACGCCCGCGATCAGCGTGCCGACGCTGAAGGTGATCATCGCCAGCGTGAACGCCTGGCGCGTCGTCACCCGCATCAGGAACCAGCCGGTGATCGGGATGACCGTGGCCATCGTGAGCATGAAGGCCGTCGAGAGCCACTGCGCCGATCGCGCGGTCACGTCGAACTCCACCATCAGCCGCGGGATCGCGTTGACCATGATCGTCTCGTTGAGGATCACGATGAACGTCGCCAGCACGAGCCAGCGCAGCACGCCGTAGTCGGGTGCCGGCGCGACGTCGTCGCGGGCGGGGGCGGCCTGCGGGGAGGCGGGCGAGGTCATGGGGCTCCAGACGAGAGGGACGAGCAGGTGCTGCGGCGCGGTGGGGTGCCGGCGCGTGCGCCGGGGACAGCACCGGAGGGGCGCGGGCCGGTGAGGGCCACGCACAGTCTGACCTGAGACAGCCCTTCAACTCATCGGGTTTATTCCCGGAAGGCCCGCTGGACCCGCGTGACGCAGCCCGGACGGGTGGTCGCCGGCCTGCCTAGAGTCGAGGACGTGCTGACCCCGCTCTCCCGCCTGCTCGACTCCGCACTGGACCGCTCGGTGGTGCTCGGCTACACCTCCATCGGCTCCGGCGTACGACGGCTCCTGCCGCACTGGCCCGACGACCCGGCCCCGGGGTCGATGGCGGGTCGGCGCGTGGTGGTCACCGGCGCGACCTCCGGCATCGGCGAGGCGATGGCGCGCTCCTTCCTGGACCTCGGCGCCACCGTGCACCTGCTGGGCCGCAACCCCGACAAGGTGGCCGACTACGCACGCCAGCTGCGCACCGAGGTGCCGAACGCCGACGTGGTCGAGGAGGTCTGCGACATCGCCGACCTCGACGCCGTGCGCGCCTGGTGCGCCGACCTGTCCGACCGGGTCCCCGCGATCCACGGACTCGTGCACAACGCCGGCGTGATGCCGCCCGAGCGCACCGAGAGCCCGCAGGGCCACGAGATGACGCTGGCCTGCCACGTGCTCGGCCCGCACCTGATCACCTCGCTGCTGCGCGACCTGCTGGTCGCCGGCCCGGCAAGCGTGGTGTGGATGAGCTCGGGCGGGATGTACGGCGCGTCGCTGCACGCCCGCGACGCCGACGACCTGGAGTTCCGGCGCGGTGAGTACGACGGGGTCCAGGCCTACGCCCGCACCAAGCGGATGCAGGTGGTGCTCGCCGATGCGTGGGCCGAGACCCTGCGCGGCACGGGCGCCCTGGTCGAGTCGATGCACCCGGGCTGGGCGACCACCCCCGGCGTGACCTCGAGCCTGCCGCGCTTCGACAGGCTGACCCGACGGGTCCAGCGCACCCCGGCCGACGGCGCCGACACCGCGGTGTGGCTGGTGGCCACCCGACCGGAGTCCGGACCGCACCACTTCTGGCACGACCGCCGCCAGCGACCGACCACGATCGGGTGGCAGCGCGAGCAGGACCCCGACCTGCGAGCCCGGCTGCTCACCTACGTCGCCGAGCAGACCGGAGGCGCGGCGCTGTCGTGACGGCTGTCGCCGACCCGCGGCCGGGGAGGCCGGCCGCCCCGGGATACTGAACCGGTGCGACGCTCCCGACTGCTGCTGGTCCTGCTGCTCCTGGTGGTCGTGAACATCCCGCCCGTCCACGCGGCCTGGACCGACCACCGTCTCGACGGCGACGGCGTCACCGAGACCGTCCCGGCCGTCACCGACGGCGGCGACGGCGACGCCACCGTCGTCGAGGTGTCGCTGCCGACCGCGGTCGCCGAGGAGCTCGGCGGCGCGCAGGGCCTGCTCACGCAGCCGACGGCGCTGGAGCCCGACGCGTACGCCGACGCGGCCGCCACCGGGCAGGTCGAGGTCACCTACCTGCCCGACGACCCCGGCACCTACCGCGTCGAGGGTGCCAGCGGCGGGCTCGCGCTGGCCACGGTGCTCCTCGCCAACGCCGCGCTGCTGCTCGTGGTGGGCCTGTTCCTGCTGGTGCGCGGACGCACCCGCCCCGAACTGCGGATGGTCGCCACCTCCGACGTCCGCCGGGTGCCGCCGGGCGCGCTGCTGGAGCGGGTGAACGGCAACGACTACGTCGTCCGGGGCGACATCGAGGAGCTCGCCGACGACGAGCTGGTGCTGCAGGTGGCCGACCGCCGGGTGCGGGTCCTGCTCGACGGGCACGCCAACCCGGCGTCGTACCAGCAGAGCGTCGAGGTGCGCGGCACGATGATCGGGTGAGGGTCCCGCTTCGGCAGCCCTGACATGCTGGAGGCCATGACCTCCCTCCAGGACTTCAACGCCCGCGCCATCGACGGCAGCGAGACCGACCTGTCGGCGTACGCCGGTCAGGTGGTGCTCGTGGTCAACACCGCCTCCCAGTGCGGCTTCACCCCGCAGTACCAGGGCCTCCAGCAGCTGCACGACACCTACGCCGCACGGGGCTTCACGGTGCTCGGCTTCCCGTGCGACCAGTTCGGTGGGCAGGAGCCGGGTGACGACGCGGAGATCAACAGCTTCTGCGAGCGCAACTTCGGTGTGACGTTCCCGCTGTTCTCCAAGATCGAGGTCAACGGCGAGGGCGCGCACCCGCTCTACCAGTGGCTGCGCTCGGAGAAGGGCGGCCTGATGGGCAGCCGGATCAAGTGGAACTTCACCAAGTTCCTCGTCGGCAAGGACGGGCGTGTCATCGACCGCTACTCCCCGACGACCAAGCCGGAGAAGATCGCCGCCGACATCGAGAAGGCGCTCGCGGCATGACCCGGTTCACCGCAGGCACCGAGGCGCAGGCGGTGATCACGGCCTCGCGCGAGGACGTGTGGGCGCTGCTGGAGGACCCCGACGCGATCGCCGACATGACGCCGTTCGTGCGTCGGATCACCGCCGAGGGCGACCACTGGACGTGGGACCTGAGCGGTCTGGAGGTGCTCGGGGTGAAGGTCGCGCCGACCTTCACCGAGAGGATGACCTTCGATGAGCCCAGCCGCATCGAGTTCCGCCACGACCCGCCGGACGGTGAGACGGAGCGCTCGGGGGTGGAGGGGTGGTACGACCTGTCGCAGCACGAGCAGGGGTGCGAGCTGCGCACCAGCCTCGAGATCACGCTCGACCTGCCGCTGCCCAAGCTGTCCTCCAAGGCCGTCACCGCCACGATGAAGGGCGTCGTCGCCAAGATGGGCGACCGGTTCTCCGCGAACCTGCTCGAGCGGCTGGGGGCCGAGGAGGTCTGAGGAGGACGCGTCGGAAGGTCTGACTGACACCAGTCAGACCTTCCACGTCCCGTACGCCGCGGGGGCGGTGGGTCCCCGACCCCCCGCGGTCCGCAGGTGGTTGACGACCCACCGCCCCCGGGCGGTCGAGCGTGCGCGGCGACTCAGACGAGCATGTCGCTCTCGTCCGACTCCTCGTCCAGGTCGGTCTCCGACAGCGCGTGCCGGCCGGCCGTCAGGTGCGGCCGGTCGAGCTTCTCGCCCTCGACGTCGACGTGCGGGAGGACCCGGTCCAGCCAACCCGGCATCCACCAGGCCTTCTCACCGAGCAGGAACAGCAGCGCCGGGATCAGCACCATCCGCACGATGAAGGCGTCGAAGACGATGGCCGCCGCCAGGGCGAAGCCCATCGACTTCACGACCGCGTCCTCCTGGAGCATGAAGGCGGCGAAGACCGCGATCATGATCGTGGCCGCGGCGGTGACGACCCGGGCGGAGTTGCGGAAGCCGTCGACCACGGCCTCGGAGGTACTCATGCCGTGGACGTGCGCCTCGCGCATCCGGGTCACCAGGAAGACCTGGTAGTCCATGGCCAGGCCGAAGACCAGGCCGATGAGGAAGATCGGCATGAAGCTGACGATCGGCTGGCCCTCGAAGATGCCGAAGGCGCCCTCCTGGAAGACCGCCACGGTCGCGCCCAGGGTGGCCAGCACCGACAGCAGGAAGCCCAGGGTCGCGGTGAGCGGCACGAGGATCGAGCGGAAGACGATCATCAGCAGGATGAACGCCAGGCCGATCACGATCGCGAGGTAGACCGGGAGCGCGTCGGCGAGCCGGTCGGAGACGTCGGTGGTGATCGCGGTCAGACCGGTCACGCCGGTGTCGGTGCCGGTGGCGTCCTCGATGTCGGACTCGCCGTCACGCATGGTCTCCAGCAGGTCGGTGGCGCCGGCGTCGGCCGGCCCGAACTCCGGGAGGACCTGGATCAGCGCACCGGTGGCCGGCGTGGTGACGGTGCCGTCCTCGGCACGCTCGGCGTTGGTCGCCACGATCTGCGCGTTGACCACGCCGTCGAGGCCGCCGGCCCACGCGGTGACCTCGCCGAAGGCGGCCTGGCGCTGCTCCTCCTCGACGTCGCGGGCGTCGACGACCACCAGCAGCGGGGCCTCGCGGCCCGGGCCGAAGCCCTCGGCCACCAGATCGGAGGCCTGGCGCTGGGTGCTGTCGCTGGGCGCGGTGGAGTCGGTCGGGAACGCCAGCTGCAGGCCGCCGAGCGGCAGGGCCAGAGCGCCGAGCCCCAGGACCACGACCGCGACGAAGGCAGCCGGTCGGCGGCCCACGAACCGGGCCCAGCGCACGCCGTTGTTGAGGACCTTGCCGTCCTCGTCGTGCTGGGGGCGGTACTTGCGGACGCGGCCGGCGAAGGTCTTGGACTTGAACAGCCCGAGGATCGCCGGCAGCAGGGTCAGGGCGACCAGCACTGCCACGAAGACGGTCGCGGCGGCGGCCAGACCCATGGTGGTGAGGAACGGGATGCGTACGACGGCGAGGGCCGACAGCGCGATGAGGACCGTCAGGCCGGCGAAGACCACGGCCGAGCCCGCCGTACCGACCGCGACGCCGACCGCGGCCTCACGGTCGTCGGTGTGGTGCAGCTCGGTGCGGTAGCGGGCCAGGATGAACAGCGTGTAGTCGATGCCGACCGCGATGCCGATCATCGACGCGAGGATCGTGGCCGAGGAGTCGACGTCGATGAAGGCGGTCATCGCGGTGACGCCGGTGAGACCGATCATGACGCCGATGACGGCGTTGAAGATCGGCATGCCGGCCGCGACCAGGGAGCCGAAGGTCAGCACCAGCACGATCAGGGCGACGCCGAGGCCGATCGCCTCCGAGGTGAGGCCGATCTCGGAGAAGAGCGTGGCACCGGGACCGTTGGCCTCGACCTCGAGACCGGACTCGCGGGCGTCGGACATGACGTCCTCGAGCGCGTCGAGGCTGGTCTCCTCGATGTCGGTCGGGGAGTCGACGTCCCACTCGAAGGTGATGATGCCGGTGCGGCCGTCGTCGCTGAGGGGGGAGATCGCGTCGGCGTTCGCCCGGGCCTCCCGCACCGCGGCGCGATCGCCGCCGGCGGCCTGGGCCGCACCGACGAGCTGCTCCTCGATCATCTGCGCCTGCTCGACCGGACCCACGACCTGCGGGTCCTCGGGCATCTGCGGGAGACCGGCCAGCGCCTCGGTGAGCTCGGCGATGTCCTGGCGGTAGTCGGTGAGCTCCTCGCCCTCGGGCGCCTGGACGACCACGTTGACGTTGGCCGCGTCGAAGGCGCTCTCCGAGCCGGGGAAGAGCTCGGCCTGCAGGTCCGCCGCCTCCTCCGACGGGATGCCGGGGATCGTGAAGTTCTCGCTCAGCGGCTTGGCGAAGGCGGCCGAGAACGCGCCGAGGGCGAGCAGCACCACCAGCCAGCCGGCGAGGAAGCGCGGCCAGTGGCGGAACGCCGTGGTGCCGAGTCGGTGCAGCAGGGTGGCCATCGGGGTCTCCTGGGTCGGTGCGTGGGTGTGCAGGCGGGACGGGCAGGGTGGCTGGGTCGGATCAGGCGGGGTGAGCGCCGAACAGCTCGGCCACCAGGCCGAGGTGGTCGGTGACGAGGTCGGCGAGCTCGGGGTCGTCGGGCTCGCCCTGGGCGAAGGACTCCATGGCGGAGTCGAAGACGGCCACGAGGACGCCGACGGCGAGGCGGGCGCGGACCGGCCCGAAGTCGGGTCCCTCGCGCTCGAGGACCAGCCCGACGATCTGCTCGGCGAGGGTCTCGAAGCGCTCGTGGATGACGCCGAGCAGGCGCGGTGAGGAGGTGAGGACGGTACGCCGGAGCCGGGCCGACTCGCGGTCGATCACCTGGGTCGCGAGCAGGTGACGTGCCAGCTCGGCCAGGTCGTCCCCGAGGCGACCGTGCGGGCCGCCCGCGCGGAACCGGTCGGCGACCTCCTGCAGCGCCGCCGAGGCGAGGTCGGGTGCCTCCGCGCCACCGAGCACGGCATCGACCTTGCTCGGGAAGTAGTTGAACAGGGTGCGGCGCGAGACCTCGGCGGCCTCGGCCAGCTCGTCCATCGTGAACCCGTCGAACCCGGCGTCGAGGCACAGGCGCTGGGCGCAGCGCACGATCCGCACGCGCGTCAACGCCTGCTTCTCAGCGCGCCCACCGGCGCGGAGTGCACTCAAGCCCATGGAGTGCATTCTGCACTATGCGTTCAAGGGTGCAAAAATGTGATGGTGGTCACGACATCGGGGGTGAGCCGGACGAGGCCCGTGGCCGCCCCGTGGGCGACACGCACCGGGCCGCCGCGAGGGTGACTTGCCGGTAGCCGAGCCAGGGGCGGAGAGTGGCGAGGTGACCCGTACCGCCGGCCGAGCCGCCACCACCTCGTCGTACTCGATCACCATGCGCCTGCACACCGCGCCCGACCACGGCGTCGTCGGTGCCGTGGCGACCGCGATCTCCGAGGTCGGCGGCATCGTCACCGGCATCGACGTGGCCGAGTCCTCCCACGAGCGCCTGGTCGTCGACGTCACCTGCTCCGCGGCCGACGCCGAGCACGCCGAGCGTCTCCAGGAGGCGGCCGGTGCGGTGCCGGGCGTGACGGTCCACAAGACCAGCGACCGGGTCTTCCTTCTGCACATCGGCGGCAAGATCGAGGTGTCCTCCAAGGTGCCGCTGCGCAACCGCGACGACCTCTCGATGGCTTACACCCCCGGCGTCGGCCGGGTCAGCCTCGCGCTGGCCGAGCACCCCGAGGACGTGCGCCGGCTGACGGTCAAGGGCAACTCCGTCGCGGTGGTCACCGACGGGTCGGCGGTGCTCGGCCTGGGCAACATCGGCCCTGGCGCGGCGCTGCCGGTGATGGAGGGCAAGGCGGCGCTGTTCAAGCGGTTCGCCGACATCGACGCCTGGCCGATCTGCCTGGACTCCCAGGACACCGACGAGATCGTCCGCGCCGTCCAGCTGATCGCACCCGGCTTCGGGGGCATCAACCTCGAGGACATCGCGGCGCCGCGATGCTTCGAGATCGAGCGACGGCTGCGCGAGACCCTCGACATCCCGGTCTTCCACGACGACCAGCACGGCACCGCGATCGTCGTGCTCGCCGCGCTCACCAACGCCCTGCGCGTGGTCGGCAAGGACCTCTCCTCGATCCGCGCCGTCGTCTCGGGTGCCGGCGCCGCCGGCAGTGCGATCGTCACGCTCATGCTCGCCGCCGGCGTCGAGGACGTCGTGGTCTACGACCGGTTGGGCTGCCTCTCCCGCCACGACGAGACCCTGCCGCCCGCGCAGCGCCGGCTCGCCGAGGTCACCAACCCGCGTGACGTCCGCGGCGACCTGCGTGCCGCGCTGGACGGCGCCGACGTGTTCATCGGGGTGTCGGCCCCCGGGGTCCTGGAGGCCGAGTGGATCCCCGACATGGCCGAGGATCCGGTCGTCTTCGCGCTGGCCAACCCCGACCCCGAGGTCGACCCCGCCGAGGCCGCCAAGCACGCCGCCGTCGTGGCCTCGGGCCGCTCGGACTACCCCAACCAGATCAACAACGTGCTGGCCTTCCCCGGGGTCTTCCGGGGCCTGCTCGACGCCCGCGCCACCGACGTGACCGTCGAGATGATGCTGGCCGCGGCCGAGGCGATCGCGGGCGTCGTCACCGACGACCAGCTCAACCCCAGCTTCATCATCCCCAGCGTGTTCCACCCCGACGTGCCCACCGCCGTGGCCACGGCGATCCGGGAGGGCTGAGCGCGCCCCTGTGCCTGCCCGTGCCCGCCTGGGCCTGCCTGGGCGGGCGGTCAGGTGAGCTCGACCGCGCGCCGCGCGCCGGGCGGACGGATCCGCACCCGGTGCTCGAGCGTGCGCTCGGCGTCCTTCGCCGTGGGGGCGACCACCGTGACGGCGTACGGCGCGTCGCGCAGCAGCAGGCTGACCTGCCAGTCGCCCGCCGGGGTCTGCGAGGGTGCCCACCGGAAGACCTCCGAGCGGCCGTCGGCGGAGCGGGTGACGACGCGGCTGTCGCCGTGCATCTTGTCGAAGTAGCGCAGCGCGGCGCGCTGACCGGTGACCTGGCTGTAGGTCACCGAGACCGGCTGGCCGCCCACGACCTGGTCGCAGGTCCACATCACCGGGCGGTTGTAGTCCGGGTTCAGCTCGAGCTCGTCGACGCAGTCGAGGCGGTCGGGACGGAAGGAGGGCAGCACCCAGGCGAGGCCATCGGCGCCGCGGGGCTTGGGGCAGTCCGAGGGGTCGGCAGCCTCCTCGGCGTTCCAGCAGAAGAACCGGGGGGCGGCAGCCTCGGAGCCCTCGATCTCGGCCCACAGCATCTGTCCCCCCACGGCCCCGGCGGCCACGAGCCCCGCGAACAGGGGGACCACCACGAGCGCGGTACGCCGAGCGTCCGGGCGCGACCGTGCTGCCGGGGCGGCGTCGGGCAGCAGCGGCTCGGACTGGGGCTCGGGCTGGGTCTCGGGCTGGGTCTGGTGGGGGGAGGCGTCCATGACGTCGTCAGTCTCGTCGGCCGGGGTGCTCATCGGCTCATCCGTTCGCGTGCAGCGCGGCGCCGACGACGCCCGCCTTGTTGCGCAGCAGGGCGGGCACGATCTCGGTGTCGAGGTCCAGCAGGGGCAGGAACTCCTCCGAGCGCTTGCTGATGCCGCCGCCCACCACGAACAGGTCGGGGGAGAAGAGCCGCTCGAGGTGGCGGTAGTAGGCCTGCAGGCGGGCGGCCCAGGCCTCCATCGACAGGTCCTCGGCCTCCCGGGCCCGGTTGGAGGCGCGGTGCTCGGCCACGGCGCCGTCGATCTCGACGTGCCCGAGCTCGGAGTTCGGGACCAGCACGCCGTCGTGGACCATCGCCGAGCCGATCCCGGTGCCGAGGGTGGTCAGGAGCACCAGCCCGCGACGGCCGGCGGCAGCGCCGTACTGCACCTCGGCGAGGCCGGCGGCGTCGGCGTCGTTGACCACGTGGACCTCGCGACCGGTGGCCTCGCTGAAGACCCGGTCGGCGTCGGTGCCGAGCCAGGAGTCGTCGATGTTGGCGGCCGAGTGGACGACGCCGTGGCGCACGATACCGGGGACGGTGACGCCGACCGGGCCGGTCGCCTCCGGGAAGTGCCCGAGGAGCTCGACGAACACCTCCGCCACCGCGTCGGGGGTCGAGGGCTGGGGAGTGCGGATGCGCACGCGCTCGGCGGCGAAGTCGCCGCTCGCGAGGTCCACGGGGGCGCCCTTGATGCCGGTGCCGCCGAAGTCGATGCCGAAGGGGAGACTCATCGGGCCCCATCCCAGCGGCTCGCACCGACGCTGGCAAGACTCGATCGGGGGAAGGCGGGCGGTCGGGGAGTTGTCTGGACCCCCTCGGGCGCCCGGGACCAAGGTCCCTGGATGGCCCTTCCTCCGCGGCGCATGGTGGATCCATGTCCTACGGAGTCGTGGGGTCGAAGTCCGGCCACCTCCTCGTCGAGACCCTCACCGGGGCCGGCGGGACACCGAGCGATGCGGCCTTCGACCGCTTCCAGGACGTCTGGGGGGCCACCTGGGTCGCCGGGCGTCTGACCCTGACCGCGCTGCACCTGACCTTCATGCCCAACCGGGTCGGTCGCGGCTCGGCGATGCTGAAGATCGACCTGCGCGACCTCACCGGGGTCGAGCTCGGTGCGGGCGTCGTGCAGCGCACCGTCGGACTGCGCACGCCGGGCCACGTCGGCCGGCTGCGCTGCCTCGGGGCCCCCGCCCTGGCCGAGCAGGTCGCTTCCCTCGCCGAGGCAGCCAGGCACGTCCCGTCGCGCCCTCCTGGTCGTAGCGAGCCGTCATCCCCGTCCAGCCCGAACTGAGGTTTACAGAAACAACCCTCTTGTCAATCTGCTTGACATTCCGTATCCTCCTGTCAAGTAGATGAGGTGACGCCCGTCACCGCAGGAGGTTCCCCATGAGCAGCACCATCCCCAACAGCACGGTCCCCGCCGGGTCGACCGAGGCCTGGAAGGACAAGAAGCGCTACCTGTGGCTGATCGGCCTGGTGGTGCCCTCACTGGCGTTCATCGCCTTCGGCGGCTACGCCCTCACCGGCTGGGGCGCCTGGCTCTGGCTCGGTCCGGTCGTCATCCTCGGCATCGTCCCCGCGATCGATCTGATCGCCGGCCTGGACCGCTCCAACCCGCCCGACGACGCGATCGAGGCGCTGGAGAACGACAAGTACTACCGCTGGATCACCTACCTCTTCCTCCCGATCCAGTACGCCGGCTTCGTCGGCGCCTTCTACCTCATCGGCGGAGGCACCCCGTTCGACATCGAGCCGCTCGGCGTGATCGACAAGATCGGCCTGGCGATCTCGATCGGTGCCATCGGCGGGATCGGCATCAACACCGCCCACGAGCTGGGCCACAAGCGCGAGGCCAACGAGCGCTGGCTGGCCAAGATCGCGCTCGCGCAGGTCTTCTACGGCCACTTCTACATCGAGCACAACCGGGGCCACCACGTCCGGGTCGCCACGCCCGAGGACCCGGCCTCCAGCCGGTTCGGCGAGAACTTCTACGAGTTCTGGCCGCGCACCGTCGTCGGCTCGCTGAAGAGCGCCTGGCACCTGGAGAAGAAGCGCTACGCCCGCAAGAAGACCCACCCCTTCCACCTCGGCAACGACGTGCTCAACGCCTGGCTGATGTCGATCGTGCTGTGGGGCGGCCTGGTCGCCTGGCAGGGCCCCGGCGTGCTGCCCTTCCTCGTGGTCCAGGCCATCGTCGGCTTCTCGCTGCTCGAGGTCGTCAACTACATGGAGCACTACGGCATGCTGCGCCAGAAGGTCGGCACCGGTGAGCGCCAGCGCTACGAGCGCGTGGACCCCTCGCACTCGTGGAACTCCAACAACATCGCGACCAACGTGCTGCTCTACCACCTGCAGCGCCACAGCGACCACCACGCCAACCCCACCCGCCGCTACCAGACGCTGCGCGACTTCGAGGAGAGCCCGGTGCTCCCGACCGGGTACGCCGGCATGATCGTGCTCGCGCTCTTCCCGCCGCTCTGGCGCCGGGTCATGGACAAGCGGGTCATCGCCCACTTCGACGGCGACCTCAGCCGCGCCAACCTGCACCCCCGCAAGCGCGACAGGATCCTGGCCAAGCACCCCGTGCCCGTGCACGAGGAGACCGTCGCCGTCGACGACTCGGCGCACACCTTCGCCGAGGAGGTGCTCGCCGCTCGCTGCCCGGGCTGCGGCTACACCTACGAGGTGTCCGCGGGCAACGAGCTCGAGGGCTTCGCCGCCGGCACGGCCTGGGCCGACATCCCCGACGACTGGTGCTGCCCCGACTGCGGCGTGCGCGAGAAGGTGGACTTCGTCCCGCTCGCCCCGTCCGAGGCCGCGTGAAGGAGGCGAGGGACATGGGACTGCAGATCGTCGTCGACCGCGACAGGTGCGAGGGCCTGGGCATGTGCGAGGCGATGGCCTCGGACTACTTCGAGGTCCGTGAGGACGCGGACGGGGAGGAGTCGGTGCACGTGCTCGACGAGACCCCGCCCGAGTCCGACCGCGCGCACGTGCACGCCGCGACCCAGGCGTGCCCCGTGCTGGCGCTCTCCCTGCAGGGCTGAGGGCTCGCCCGAGCCACCACCTGCCGTGACGAGCACCCCTGAGACCGCCGGACCGGGCCGACCCCCCGGAGGCCCGGTCCGGCGACCCAGGCCCGCTCCCGAGGGACCGCTCACTAGACTCCGGTCCGTGAGCAGCGCCGTCCCCACCACCCGCGAGCGGGTCGTGGACGCCGCCGTCCGCCTCACCGCGCAGATCGGATGGTCGCAGGTCACGATGGCGCGACTGGCCCAGGAGGTCGGGGTCTCCCGCCAGACCGTCTACAACGAGGTCGGCACCAAGCCGGGGCTCGCCGAGGCGATGATCCTGCGCGAGCTCGACCGCTTCCTCGGGGTCGTCAACGATGCCTTCGACGCCCACCCCGACGACCTGGTGGGCGCGATCCGTGCGTCGGCGCAGCACGTCCTCGAGCACGCCACGGGCAACGACCTCCTGCACGCGGTCGTCTCCGCCACCCACGGCGCCGACACCGAGCTCCTCCCGCTGCTCACCACCCACGCCGAGTCGCTGCTGGTCGCGGCCAAGGCCGTGATCGCCGAGCGGATCACGCCGTACGACGTCGTCCTGGACGGCCCGCACCTCGACGCGGCCATCGACATGGTCGTCCGCGTCGTGCTCTCCCACGTCATGCAGCCCTCCGGCGACCCTGCCGAGACCGCGGAGGCGATCGCCTGGATCGCGGCGCGGGTCCTGGGGTAGGTCGTCGTAAGGTTCATCGGCCGGCCGATGAACCTTGCCGTCGGACGGAACCTGTCAACCTGCGTGGAGTCGGTCGCGGTTGGTTTCTTGGTTGATGGCCACTTGGGCCATGGGGGTCGGTACCCGGGGCGGGCTGGCGAACCGTTCGGGGTGGGCGGTGTAGAGGGCGTCCATGGCGGCTTGGCGCCGATGGTGGACACCGGTCCAGGTG
>NZ_LUPI01000049.1:0-16236 GCF_001627265.1 Nocardioides sp. REDSEA-S30_B4
GGGTGACGACGTCGCAATCGACATCTTCCCTGCTCAGGAGGGCACCTCGTTCTACGCCACGCTCACAGAGCCCGACGCAGCCGGTGGATCAGGGCTCAGACCGCGAGACCGATGCTCGCCAAGTATCAGACAAAGACGACGCTCCATGGAGGAGCCCGGACCACATCCTGAGTTCCTCTCACCTACGCGTAGTGCGAAGCAGGCCGTCCGAAAAGCGGACGGATGGCGTCAGGTCGCGAAACAATGAGATGTCCGAATCCCGCGGAACCGGCCCGCGTACTGCCGTCTGCGCGCTGGGCGAGATGTTCGAACCGCTATTCACGACGTTGGCAGGATGGACATCGAGAAGGTCGCCGCCGGTCCGGAAGATTGTCGTCCTCCGGACGCTCGGTCCCGCTATGACGTGGGTCCCTTACTCGTCAGTCACCGCTACCACCGGGGCGGAATCGCCCTAGCCTTCGGCCGAACTGCAGTAGCAACTCCCAAGCTGCCGACAGCAGGTGAACTGGCCTCCGTCCCTCCCTTCCTCAGGAGGCCAGTGAGCGTGGGCCTGATCCACCAAATCGCTGTGCTCCCCGGTGGATCAGGCCTTCCGCGCCCGAGACAAGAAGCGTCTGGAAGTAGGAACGTGTGAACGCGACCCACGTGGCGACCATTCCGCCCGACCTCAGCCTCAAGTTGCTGGACGCGGTGCTGGGCGCTCTCAAGGCCGCCTTGCTTCAGGTCGGCGCAGAGCGGGTGTGGGTCGCAGACGGTCCTGCGCTCGCGGTGATGGTCGACCTTCCGAATGAGCCCACCTCGGAACTCGCCACGAACCCGCGCAGCGAAGCCAAGGAGCACGTGCCGTGTTGAAGATCGCCGGGCTCTTCGAGGTCTATGAGGAACGCGGTGAGCACCACTGGGTGCTGCGGGACTGGGACGGCCAGATCATGGCGCGCAACGGCGGGTACATCACGCGAACCGGCGCCATCGCAGATATCGAACGCCTCCGTGTCACCGCACTCACGGCAAACGTCGTCGAGGTATGAGACATGCAGACGCCTCCCGTGCTGTGCGCCCACGGTCGTAGAGGTGACTGAGATGCGATTGCTCGCTCAGCAGCAGCGCCAGGTAGCAACCCTCGAGGAAGTTGCGCGGCGCGCTGTCCGTAACGGCACACCGACGGAGCTAGCGGTCACCGAAGTGCGCAGGATCACCGACGACCCAGTGCTGCTCGGTCTGGCAGCCGGACGTGCCAGGGGCAGATGGAGCGCGATCCCGCTCTTCCAATCCATTGGGCAGGAAGTCGCCGAACTGCTGATCGAGGCCGGCGCCGATCAAGACGTCTACACGATGACCGCGTCCTCGGTCGAGCGTCGGCTGCGTCGACACGTGGGCCGGGACTGAACTCACGAGGCTCGGACCTGCCACCTCACGCGCAGGCCTCGACTTGCTGTACGTGGGCTGGACCAGTCGGATACCCGGAGCGACGTCCGACCCAGGAGCGGCGTATCTGCGCCCTCGCGTGCGCATCGTTTGGTATTCAACATCGGACCTTGGCAGTTCCGGAAACAACCGTCGCCGATATGCGGCAAAGTGACGCGGGTTCGCTGATCGCCGTTGCTCTTTGCAACGTCCCGCCGGTGTCCATCTTGTCGCCGGACGTCCAAGCTGAGGGGCGGCGTGGCGGTGCTAGCGCGGTGTGCGCGCGCGTGACACCATGTGTCGCCGTCCGCATCGACTTCGTCGATCGGCAGGGTCGAATGACGGGGGAGCCGATGCCGGTACCTGACCTGCGTTCAGGTAGTTCACTGCGCGCCGCAGCCGAGGCGATGGCCGAAGGCCCGATCGCGTACCTGCTCGGCGCCGGCGCATCGGTATCGGCGGGTCTCCCCGGTTGGGGCGAGCTCCTACGGCGCCTTCTCGCCGAGCGTGGCCTCGAAGACGCCGCCATCTCAAGGCTGCTGCAGTCACAGGACAACTTGCTTGTGGCTGAGGCGGCGTTCGCGCCGGGCTCTCGCCGACGCACCCGCGAGAAGCAGATCTTCAAGGCGCTGTACGGGACCGCGGACATCGACGAGGCGCGCCGAGCGTTCACGCCGTCAAAGTTGCACGCAGCGGTCGCTGCAGACGCGCTACGCCGCGGTGAGCGAGACACATCCATCATGACGTTGAACTACGACGACCTTCAGGAAGAAGCACTCGTCCAGGAGATCACCAACCGGCGCCGCCGCGATCCGTCCGAGCGCGTGCACGCTCGATCTGACGCCACCAACCGCGCCTCGAGCCAACAGTTCGAAGTTCACCACCTGCACGGACTGTTGCCCCGCCAATCTCTGGCAGCGCCTGGCGACGAGCTCGTCCTGACCCTCAGTGACTACTCCCGGCTTATCGACAACAGTTGGCAGCGCGTCCAGGTCAGCGGCGCTGTCCAACATGGCCCTACCCTGATGCTGGGTACCAGCTACAGCGACCCAGACATCCGCACCTGGCTAGGCGCTCTCAGCAAGTACGAACGACGGGAACTGCTCGCGGTCATCTCCCGACCCGCGTTCGGCATCAGCCGTGCCCAAATGGACAAAATCCGCCCTGTCGTCGAGGCCCAATGGAAGCGAGTCGGGGTGCAAGTTCTGGTCGTCGACGATTTCGCCACGCCGACCCAGATCGTCCGCGAGCTCGGTTACGTCAACAAGCCCGACTACGCTTCGCCGACCGACCGCGTTGCCGGCCTTCTTCAGCGCCGGCTCGCGGATTTCGCTGCCAACCAGGACGCTGACACCCACGAACTCACGACCCAAACGAAGCGCTTCAAGGCGGCGCTTGGAGACTCGGCGATGCTGACGCTCTGGCTCCACGATGGCGCCGACCATCTCGTGCGATGGGCAACATCAGATCGGACGTATCGAGACCCAGCTGCGCTGCGTCGAATTGACGTCAATCCGGACTCGGCCTGGATCGTCGCTCGAGCGGTGTGCAACGACACCGAGGTCATTCGCGACATCGATGTGCGCACGGCCGAGCTTCGCGACTCTGGCGCGGTCGCTGACACCGGCATCACCACCGGCCGGTGGGTGAGTGTGGCGGCCCGTCCGCTAGTTGTGACCCTGCCGGGGGGCCCCGCAGTCACCGTCGGAGCGTTAAGTGTCGCCTCCTCCGTCGCCACAGACGATGTCGACATTTCACTACTTCAGGACGCTCTCGATGTCACGTGCAGGCGGTGGCAAACACGACTGGGATCGGCCCCGTGATCCCGGGAGTCAACGCCACCCCATCGGGTACGCTGGATCTACGGAAGGGGACCATGTGAAGAACCAAGCTCGGCGCTCGAACGACCTCGTTGTCCGCAAGATCGACGCTGGCACGTGGTCGGTGCAGAAGAAGGCCGTCCCAGGGTTCCGCCTCAGCAAGAGCTCAAACGTTCCGACTCCTTCGCCCGCCGCTAAGCGGCGGTCGAAGGGCTGAGAACTTCGAGCCCCGCAGCGCGCCGGGCTCCCCTCAATCCGCCACATTGATGCACCTGCGAGGTGCGACCCGGGTGTAGATGGCCTTGCGGTTGTGCCGGGGATTGGTGTGGGCTCCTAGTCAAAATGATCGGCGTGCGGTTCGTAAGTCGCTCCTATCAAGGGACCTACCCGTCCTCTCGCATGCGGAAGCTCAGTTTCCTGGCATCGGCGTCGAAGTCGACGAAGCCGCCGTTGTTCGCATGGAGCTGCCGGAACATCTCGAACCCATCGATGATCGCGCGCTCGAAGTCGGAGTGCTTGCGCGAGCCGACCTCTAGCCCGTGAGTCATCAACACGATCGAGTCGAGGAACTGCTGGTCGAGCCGGGTCACGCCGTCGAGGAACTCGTGGCGGGCGGCATAGGCGAACGCGAACGCCGCAACGCCTTCTTCGATGACGATGGCACGGCCACCGTCCTCGCTCTCGTCGATGTCGGCGTCTGACTTTCGCTTGCACTTCATGAGGGCCCGGGTCACCGGCGACCAGCCCAGGACGGTGGCGTATGCGAGGTGGAAGGCGTCGTGGAACCGATACCCGTCATCGGCAAGCGCGTTGTCCGTCAGCTCTGCACCGAGTACACCGCCATCGAACATGACCGTGATCGTCTTCCTGCCCTCACTGTTCACTCCCGGGATGAACTCATATGTTCCCTGGCGGGGAAGTCGCTCCCGATCGGGGAAAGTTGAGTCGTAGGGGTCCGCGTCTCCGAGAAGCCAACGGCCGCGGGTCTTGTCGAGGTTGGTCATCGCCACCTCGTCGAGGTTCAGGCCAAGATGGTCGGCGATCGTCGCGAGGTACCACAACGCGTCGCCGATCTCCTCGCGCATACGCAGCTTGAATGCGACGTCGGCCGCCCCGTCCCTGATGTACTTCTTGTACGCCGCAGCCACCGAGCCGGCCTCCCCAGCCAGGCCGAGGAGATGCACCGTCATGTCCTCGAGCTCCTTGCCCGGCCGCTGGTCGGTCTCGCGGATGCTCCGCTGGTAGTCACTGAACTTCATCCGGTGTGCTCCTTGTTGGATTTTTAAGCAACGTGCCCTAGTATCAGACAGGTCGTGAAATCGCGCAAGGGGTCGACTTTTCTGGCAAGGAGTGAGGATGACCAAGGAAGACATCGAGTGGCTGATCATTGAGCTTCTCGCCGAAGACAACGCACGCGACGCCGCTGACCTGCTTCAGGAGTTGACCGCGGCGGGGGCGAACATGCCGGTCGACTCGCTGCTGGCTGCCGAGGTCCTGGCTCGCGTCCAAGAGCAGTGCGAGGTTGAGTTGCCTACTAGTGCCGAGACGGCTCGCGCGCTGCGCTCAGTCAAGACGTTCGCTCAGGCCGTGTGGGACCTGTTGCCCAAGGAGCAGTCAAAGGCGGCCACCGCGTGAGCAATGATGACTCCTCCGGCCCCGGCGCCCTCGACGACGCTGCCGGTGACCTTGACCAGGACTCGCTGGGTCAGCGCTTGCGCCAGATTCGGAAGTACCTCGGGTTGTCGCAGCAATACGTGACTGCGGCGACCGGCATCTCGCGGTCGGCTATCTCGGAGATTGAGCGTGGAAACCGGAAGGTCGACAGCCTGGAACTGCGCAAGTTCGCGCGCACCTACCAGACGTCGGTCGGGCGGATCCTCGGAGAGGTCGACGAGGCCGAGGGCGCGTTCTCAGCCCTCGAGCGAGCGATGGTCGGGTTGACGCCGCAGGACCAGGACGAGGTGCTCAGGTTCGCCGAGTTTCTCAGCCACAAGCGCGCCCAGGGCGGTGGCTGACGGTCATGAACTGGGCGATGGCTAACAGGCTCGGGCACATCGCGGCGACGAAGGCGCATGGCCGCCTCGGCGTCGACGTGTCTGCGTACCCAGTCAATGTGAGCAAGGCGATCGACGATGCCGGACTCGCGCTGATGCGGCGACCGATGCCCCGCTTGTTCGGCGTTTACATCGAAGCCAACGGCAACCGCGGCGTGATGGTGAACTCGAACATGACGAGGGCGACACGTCGGCACACCGCCGCACACGAGCTCGGCCACCACGAGTTCGAGCACGGTGCCGACCCGGGCCGCGAGTGCTCGATCGAGGTGCCTACACCAGCGACCGCAGGGGCGTCCCCGAACCGTGCAAAGGGGCGGATCGGGGCGCAGGGCCAGGTGGAGATGTGTGCCGAGGCGTTCGCAACCTGGTTTCTGATGCCGCGACGTGCAGTTACGGCCGCGATGGAAACGCTCGGCATCCAGCGCGTTTCCTCGCCCGTCGACTCGTACCGGTTGTCGTTGCTGTTGGGGACGACGCATCGGGCGACTTGCCGTCACCTTGTGAACCTGCGGATGGTGGCCCAGGATGACTGCGAGAGCTGGGCTCGAGTTCAGCCGGGTCGGCTCAAGCGAGCTCTGGCGGCCGAAGGTGGGGTGACCTTGGCCACCACCTTCGACATGGACGTGTGGGATCTGCGCAACGTCACCGGCGCCAGGGTCGAGGCGTCTGTCGGTGACCTGCTCGTGCTGCCCGCCGCCCTGACCGTTGCGGCCAAGGGCGTCGCCGGCCTGGCTGTCGTTGCCGCCGGTGACTCGACGGTCACCGTCGAGTGCGTTGCGGCCGTGAACCTCACTGACCTGTTGGGTTCGACCGCCGGCTTCACCGTGGTCGTGCACGACCGCCCTTTCGGCCTGTACCTGCCGGCCGTAGACCTGAGCTTGGGAGAAGTGGAGCTGACCTCATGAGAACCACCCTGGTCATCGAGGGCGTCAGCCTGTCGGAGGCGTGGGCGCGCACTGTCATCGAGCTGGCCGCACAGGACAAGCACCGGGCTTGCCACGTGATCACGCGCATCGCCGACCCGGCCCGCGAGGATGCCCGGATCCGCGAGATGGCCGATGGCATCCTGGCCGAGCGGGGGCTAGATCCGGTCAGCACGGTCGCGAACACTCTGTTCCCGGAGGCGATGGCCCGCTCGACGCCCGATCCGGAGGCGCTCAGAAAGAGGTACTTGGAACTGCTTCCCATGCTGAAGCACCTGGACAGCGACAACTCCCGTGGCACTTACTTCGAGCGTCTGGTCAACTATGAGACCCCCGGGGGGCACCTGAACCAGCTCGCCGAAGTGGTGCGGCGGCTCAAGCAGGAGTCGGCAGTCGCCGCGACATCTACCACCGGCGCGAAGCACGCACGGTACGAGGTCGGGATGGAGCAGCTCAGCGCCAGTCTGCCGGTCCTAGAGGCGGAACACGACACCAACCCGATCGGGTTCCCGTGCCTGACGCTGCTCTCGTTCCAGCTCGACGATGGACGCGTGCATGCGATCGCGCACTACCGCTCGCAATACCTGTTCCAGCGCGGCTACGGGAACTACCTGGCCGTCTGCAGGCTGCTCTGTTACGTCTGCGAGCAGGCCAACCTGGCCCCAGGTGAGGTGACCATCGTTGCTGGCTACGCCCAGGTCGACAGGCACCGCAAGTCCAGCGTCCAAGTGCTCGAGAACCACCTCAGTACGGACCAGCTCATGTGACGTCGTGGGGGTGTCGGGCCCGGGAGGAGTTGATACCCCACTTCGGCGGGAACCAGCTCATGGTTATCGGACCCGCTGGTGCGAACTTTTGCTTGATGCGCGAGCGGCCGCTGACGCCGGCGACGGTCGGATGAGCGACCCGAGAGTACTTGTCGACCTCGCAGAAGAGGTTCTGGCAGTCGATTAGCTGCAAGGGCCTGCCGTTTAGCCCCTTGAAAGTCAGGTCGAGGCGCTCGAACTGCTCGTCTTGGGTCTCGGCCATGTACGCGATGATTTCCGCTTCGATGCCAGCAGCGTCAGCGCCGAAGCACTTTCGGATTCCGTCCTTCGCGCCTGGGCCGGCGACCACGTAGTCCATCTCGTCGAAGTGGAGACCCGCGCTGTAGTTCAGGTCGATGACGTACTGGAACGCCAGGAAGTCGCCGATGCCAGGTTGCGCCCGGAGCAGCTCGAAGGCGTCCTTCATCGTGGCAGCTGCTGCCAACGCGTCCGGCAGGTCGGCGGTCATCATGTCTCGGAGCAGCCGAAGGTGATTCGTGTGCTTACGCTCAGCCCCGAGCTTCGGCGGCGCCATGACGTATGCGGCCGAGTAGATGCGAGTGCCGGCCTCGAAGCTGCGCGAGAGTAACTGGTCGTACGCGTCAAGGTCGAAGCTGCTCCAGCTCGGTGTCTCGCCAAGCCCGCGTAGCAGCATTTCCCAGGTCTCGACCTTGTTGAACAACTTGAACAACAGGGTCCGGAACACCACCTCGTCAAACTCCTGACTGCCGGAGTAAATGACGTCAGAGATGAGGTACTGGCTGACGCGGTCCGCGGCGCGGTAGCAGTTGGTGAACCGGTGCTCACGCAGAATGGGATCGTCGGTCCATGGGCCGTCGGCGCCATTTAGTCGGGCGTTGTAGATGTGCTGTCGGCGGCTCGCGAAAGTCCAGTAGGTATCGAAAACTTCAGTGGGACGTAGACGCCGCCCGGCGACGACGACTTCAGCCCGGTCGGCGGCGACCGGGTTCGCCTTCGTTCTCGTCACTTGCGGCCGTTCGAGCGCCTCAGCCAGCATGCTTGGCATCATCCCACCAACCCCAGACGTAACAAGACTTGCGTCCCGGCTCCGCGTGGCGGCGCCTGCACAACCCTCGTGGGGCAAGCATTCGGGGCGGACGAGCGAGCGTCATAGTGGGCGCTGAGCAGCGCGCACGAACCCAGCGGCACGGCGGTCTCGGCGACGAGAGTCGGGAGCAACCGGACAGCGAGTCTCATCCTCAGCTGCGAAGGCAACGCAGGAATTCCACAGGCGACATTGATCGCTCGGCGAGGCTTCGCGTTCTTAGGTGACCATCAATGGATCGTGGGCGGCGCCAGCCGCCGCCCCTGGTGGTCGGAGGTGACCAGATGGAAACGGTGGAGGAGATCCTCACCAGCAGTGAAGTCGCCAAGTGGATTCGGGTGTCGGAGTCGACGTTGTGCCGGTGGCGGCAGCGAGGGATGGGGCCGCGGGTCACGTGGATGACACCGACGTGCCCGCGGTATCGGCGGCTGGACGTCGAGCAGTGGCTCGCACGGGCGTCGTAGGCGCACCACGAGGAGGGACGCCGACATGATCGAGAAGACCCCCAACGGTCGGTTCCGAGCCCGGCTGAAGAGTGGCCGGCAGTTCGTCACCAGCCGCACGTTCGACACCAAGCGGGAGGCGAGTGATTGGCTCGCACGCGAACGAGCGTCGCTCGCCGGCGGGGTTGATCCACGCACGGGACGGCGTCTCGTGCGGGCGCTGCTGGAGGAGTGGCTGATCATCCGAGAGTTCACCGTGGCCGCCAAGACCTATCGGACGGACCAGGCCCTGCAGCGGCTGGTCCCGACGGGGATGCAGGCCATGCAGGTGGCGGCCGTCTCCGAGCGCGAGGTGGCACGTTCGTTCGAGACGCTGATCCAGGGCGGTCTCAGCGAGCGTTCGGTGGTCCGGTACCGGGCGAGCCTGTCCAGCTTCTTCGCCTGGTGCGTGCGGGAGAAGATCATCGTGCGGAACCCGGTGACCGGGACGAAGGTCCCCCGGTCGTCGGAGGAGCCCACCGAGATGCGGCCGTGGACCGAGGCCGAGCTCGAGGCCGCCTATGAGCGGTGGCGCGAGCACGACCCGCACCTGGCCGACGTCCTACTGGTGCTCGGCTGGACGGGGATGCGGTGGGGCGAGGCACGGGCCGTGCTGGTCGAGGACGTGGTCGAGGTGCCGACGGCTGGCCTGCTGGTCCGGCGCTCGCAGACCGAGGGAGGAGCGGTGAAGGCGACCAAGGGCCGGCGCGGGCGCCGGGTGCCGGTGGCCGACCGGATCCTGCCGATCATCCGGCGGCTCGTCGTCTCCAAAGAGCCGACCGACCTGCTGCTCACCACCGCGGGCGGCGCCCGGCTGCACCGCACGGCGGTGCTGCGGACGGTGAAGTGGGACCGGACGGGCGGGGGCCGAAGGATCCACGACCTGCGGCACACCGCGGCGTGCCTGTGGCTGGCACGAGGGGTGGACCCGGGCACGGTCCAGGCATGGATGGGCCACGAGTCGATCGCCACCACCAACCGGTACCTGCACTTCCTCGGCACCTCGGCCGACCAGGCGGGACTCGACCGGCTCAACGACCCAAGCCGGGGCCCCAACCGAGACCCGAACCGTGGCCTCCAGCGAGCGACCGAACGGCCGGGGGTACGCCGGGGGTAAGCGGACGGGCTGTCGCCGCGAACTCCCCCGGTGTCAGTCGCCCGCCGTCAGAGCTAGCAAATGCGAGAACCCGCAGGTCACAGCGACCTGCGGGTTCTTTGGTGCCTGGTGGAGCTGAGGGGATTCGAACCCCTGACCTTCTCATTGCGAACGAGACGCGCTACCAACTGCGCCACAGCCCCAGGTACTGCTCGATGTTGCTGGTGTTGCCCTGCGCCCGTGGGCGCGGTGGCACACGTTAGCACCGGCGGATCGGGCCGACCGAATCGGTGTGGACCCGTCCTGCGACCCATCCTGCGACCCGTACTGCGAGCCGTCCTCCGAGCGGGCCCCGACCGACTGGGGGGTCAGCTGCCGACGGCCCGCTCGGGGGTCTCCTCGCCCTCGTGACGGGCGCGCTCCTCGGCCTCGCGGACCAGGGCCGCGTCGGCGTCGGTGCGACCCGAGGTCCACACGCCCGTGGCGTCGAGGTCGATGGTGCGCACCGAGCGGCGCTCGGCTGCGGGCTTGGAGACGTAGGTCGGCAGGGTGACCGGCACGGGGTTCCACAGGCCCGGCGCGGCCGGGTCGGGCACGTGCGGGTCGGGACCGGCAGCCGGCTCGGCCAGCGGCGCCTCGACGACGGCGACCTCGGCGGTGTCATCCGAGAGGGCCTCGGGCTCCTCGTCGACCACGGCCGCCTCGGCCTGGGCCGCGACGGGGACGGTGGGGATACGCGAGAGCGGGCCGGAGACGCCGCGCTCGCGACGCACCATCAGCCGGCAGGCGACCAGCCAGGCCACCATGAGGGTGCCCGGGATCGCGACGTAGGGCCACGCGAGCACCGAGGCCGCAGCGAGCACCACGACTGCGACCAGGCCCAGGGTGAGCGCGATCAGCACCCGACGACGGCGACGGGCGGCGCGACGAGCGGCCTCCCGGCGTACGGCGGGGGGCAGCGGCTTGGGGGGGGCGCCGAGGGGGTGCGTCCGGGGGTGACGACCAGACGGGAGGAGGTGCGGCTGACCGGCTCGCGCCGGGCCAGGACCCGCATCGTGTGGGAGAAGCGGTCCACCGATCGGCTGCGCACGACCTCGTCATGGTGCTTGAGGGCCTGCGGGACCAGGTAGACGGCCCAGGCCACCGCCAGGGCGACGAAGATGAAAGGGCTCAGGTCCACACGCGGAAGGCTAGGCGGGCTAGCGCAGGGTGGTGCGGATGTCTACCCGTGTGTCGCAAATTGCTGGTGTGACTGGTGAGGTTCGAGACCCCCCAGCATGCTCGACCGGACCGGACGGAGAGGACCCGTCCGGACCCGCCCAGGGAGGAGCGGGTCCGGCACCTGCTCCAGGGAGGCGCAGGCGGTGGGTCCTGCCCCCCATGGTCGACGTCCGGAGGACCCCTGACCAGCCTTTTCGCACGTCCGGTCCCGACTCCGAACAAGTCCGGACATCGGACCGCCACGGTCCGCCCAGCGGTCCGGAAATCAGGCCTCGGCGCGCAGCCTGGAGACCAGGCTGCGGACGCCGAGCTCCTCGCGGGTCAGGGCGTAGAGACGGTGGTCGCGCCAGTCGCCGTCGATGTGGAGGTACTTCGGTGCGTAGCCGATCTCCCGGAGCCCGAGCTTCTCGACCACGCGCAGGGAGTTGGTGTTCTCCGGACGGATCGCGATCTCGACCCGGTGCAGCCGCACGACCTCGAAGAGGTGGTCGATGACGAGCGCCACCGCCAGCGGGACGATGCCGCGACCGGCGCACCGCTGGTCGATCCAGTAGCCCACCGAGGCGAACCGCGCCGACCCACCGACCACGTTGTTGACCGTCACCTGGCCGGCGAACGCGCCGTCGACCTCGATGACCAAGGGGTACGTCGTGCCCTGGCGCGCCTGCGCGCGCAGCCGGCGCACGAGCGCCCCGAAGGAGGAGGGCTTCTCGGTCGACCCCGGCGGGACCGTGGCGTCCCACGGGATCAGCCAGCCCGCGTTGCGACGGCGCACCTCGCGCCAGTCCTTGGCGTCGGTGAGCCGCAGGGGACGCAGCACCACGTCGGGTCGGGCCGGGTCGGACAGCCGGACCGGCCAGGCCCCGCGGGGCGGCCGGAGCGCGCTCAGTGGTCGCTCCCGACGACCTGCTCGACCGCGTGGCGCAGCACCGGCTCGAGGACCGCGAGACCGTCCTTGACCCCGCCGCGCGAGCCGGGGAGGTTCACCACCAGGCAGTCGCCGGACACGCCGGCCACGCCGCGCGACAGCATCGCGGTCGGGACGCCCTTGGCCACGCCCTGGGCGCGGATCGCCTCGGCGATGCCGGGCACCTCGCGGTCCAGCAGCGGCCGGGTCGCCTCGGGGGTGCGGTCGGTGGGCGTGAGGCCGGTGCCGCCGGTGGTCAGCACGACCCGAGCGCCCGCGGCCACGGCCGCGGCGATCGCGTCGCGGACCGGGTCGCCGTCGGGGACCACGGCGGGTGCGTCGACCTCGAAGCCCCAGCCCCGCAGCGCGTCGACGATGAGGGGGCCGGTCTCGTCGGCGTACACCCCGGCCGCGGCGCGGTTGCTGGCGACCACGACGGCTGCCGGCAACGGCAGCGACTCGCTCACGTCCGGGTCCAGTCGCCGGAGCGGCCGCCGGACTTCGCCTCGACGCGCACGTCGGTGATGACCGCGGCCTTGTCGACGGCCTTGACCATGTCGATGACCGTGAGCGCGGCGACCGTGACGGCCGTCAGCGCCTCCATCTCCACGCCGGTACGGTCGGTGGTGCGCACGGTGGCGGTGATCTCGACGGCGTCGTCGGCGACCTCGAGCTCGACGACGACCCCGGAGATCGCCAGCGGGTGGCACAGCGGGACGAGCGCCGGGGTCTGCTTGGCGCCCATGATCCCGGCCAGCCGGGCCACGGCGAGCGCGTCGCCCTTGGGCACGCCCTCGCCGCGCAGCAGGCCGACGACCTCGGTGGAGACCAGGACCCGGCCGGTGGCGGTCGCCGAGCGGGCCGTGACCGCCTTGTCGGAGACGTCGACCATCCGGGCGGCGCCCTGCTCGTCGACGTGGGTGAGCCGCGGCTCGGTCATGACGCTCCACCGTCCAGTCCGGTGTCGAGGGGCAGCACCGAGACGCTTGCCCCGGCCTCGAGTGCGGTGACGTCCTCGGGGACGACCACCACCGCGTCGGCGTCGGCGAGCCCGCCGACCAGGTGCGAGCCCGGCCCGCCGACCGGGCTCACCGTGCCCTCGGCGGTGTCGAGGTGGGCGCGCAGCAGCTGGCGGCGGCCCGGCGGCGAGGTGATCGCGTGGGTCAGCCGCGCGCTGACCTGCGGGCGCGACCACGGGGTCAGGCCCATCATCTTGCGCAGCGCGGGCAGCACGAACAGCTCGAAGGAGAGGTACGCCGACACCGGGTTGCCCGGGAGCGTGAAGATCGGCACCCGGGCGTGCCCGACGTGCCCGAAGCCCTGCGGCTTGCCCGGCTGCATCGCGACCGGTCCGAACCAGACCGTCCCCAGCGGGCGCAGTGCGGCCTTCACCACGTCGTAGTCCCCCATCGAGACCCCGCCCGAGGTGACCACGACGTCCGCGCGGACCAGCTGCTCCTCGAGCGCGGCGAGGAAGGCCTCGGGCTGGTCGGGGACGATCCCGACCCGGTAGACGACCGCGCCGGCACGGCGGGCGGCGGCGGCCAGCAGGAAGGAGTTGCCGTCGTGGATGGAGTCGTGGCCCAGCGGCTGGCCGGGCTCGCGCAGCTCCGAGCCGGTCGAGAGCACCACCACGCGGGGCCGGTGGCGCACCGCCACGCGGGCGTGGCCGAGCGAGGCGAGCAGGCCGAGCTGACGGGGGCCGAGGACCGTGCCGGTCTCGAGCACCAGGTCGCCGGCGCTGACGTCCTCACCGGCGCGGCGGACGTGCTGGCCCTCGGTGGGCGCCCGCTCGATGCGCACGTGCTCGGCGCCGCGGTCGGTCCACTCGTAGGGGACGACCGCGTCGGCGCCGGCCGGCACCGGGGCGCCGGTCATGATCTTGGCCGCGGTGCCCTCGGGGAGCTCGCGCAGGTCGGCCGCACCGGCCCCGATCGCGCCGACCACGGGGAGGTGCACCGGCGCGTCGGCGCTGGCCGACACCACGTCGGCCAGCCGGACGGCGTACCCGTCCATGGCGGAGTTGTCGAAGCCGGGCAGCGACACCTCCGCGGTCACCGGCTCCGCGGCGGCCAGGCCCAGCGCGTCGAGCAGCGGCTGGCGGGTGACGTCGAGGGGCGCGACGGCGGCCAGCACCCGCTCGAGGTGCTCCTCGACGGCGATCGGCTGCTGGTCGGCCATCCGGGGCTCAGGCGTCGCCGCTGAGCACGGCGCCGGCGTCGACGCGCTTGCCGGCCCCGCCCTCGACGGTGACCTCGCCGATGACCTCGACGCCGTGGCCGAAGGTGACGTCGCCCTCGACGGTGAGCTTGGTCGCCTTGCGCAGCGACGGCGCACCCTCGGGGAACCGCTTGTCGAACTCGCCGACGAGCTTGAAGACGTCGGCGTCGAGGTCGACGAACGGCACCTCGCCGGCGACCTGGTCGAGCACGAAGTCGCCGCCGATGTCGTAGACGTCCGAGCGCAGCACCAGCAGGTCGTTGGTCGTCTTGACCGGCACGAACCGGTCGCGGCCGACCTCGATGAGGGTCGCGCCCTCGAAGACCTCGATCGCGGCACCCATCGCGGTCTCGACCTGGATGACCTCGGGGCTGGACTTGTCGCCCGGGTCGACGGTCTTGACGTTGCGGATCAGCGGCAGGCCGAGGATGTTGTCGCGCTGGTCCATGACGTCCTTCAGCGCGCGCAGGTCGACCCACAGGTTGTTGGTCGAGCAGTAGCGGTGCCGGTCGAGGTCGGCGAGCGCCGACTTGTCCTCGTCGAGGGTCTGCGCGGTCTCGCGGAGCACGAGACGGCCGTCGTTCTTGCGGCGGGCGAAGTGGCCGCCCTTGCGGTCCGACGGGGTGCGCCGCACGGCCTCGATCGCGAAGGGCGCACCGGTCTGGGCGAACCAGCCGGCCAGCCGCGGGTCGGGCACCGCGCCGAGGTTGTCGGAGTTGGAGACGAAGACGCGCTCGTAGCCGGCGGCCAGCAGGTCGTCGAGCAGGCCGGTGCCGACCAGCGCGGTGTAGATGTCGCCGTGGCCGGGCGGGCACCACTCGAGGTCGGGGTCCTTGGGCCAGCTGACCGGGGTGAGGTCCTTGGTCAGCAGCTTGGGCTCCTTGTTCTGCAGGAACTCCAGCGGCAGGCCGGCGACCGGGAGGTCGTCGTAGCGGGCGACGGCCGCCATCGTGTCCTCGGAGGTGCGGAAGCTGTTCATGAAGATCAGCGGCAGCGGCGCCTGACGGGTCTCGCGCAGGTGCAGCACCTGGCGGCAGATGATGTCGAGGAAGTTCATCCCCTTGCGCACGCACAGCAGCGACTTGGCGCGGTCCATGCCCATCGAGGTGCCGAGGCCCCCGTTGAGCTTGATGACGGCGGTCGTGCGGATCGCTGCCTGCGCGGTCTCGTCGTCGACGGTGACGTCGTCCAGCGACTCCATGTCGACCGGGTCGATCGTCGACTCGGGGATCATCCCCGTCTCACCGTGCTCCAGGAGTCGGTAGTAGTGGGCGAACGTCTCGATCGCCACCTCGTCGACGCCTTCGGCGACCATCTTGTCGCGCGCGGCCTTCAAGCCCGGGGAACCCATGACTCGATCGTAGGGTCGTCCCGTGCCGCCCGCGCAAGTTCCCCCACATGGTGACCCTCCGCCCACTCCCGGCGGCGACCCGGTCGCGGCCGCCAAGACCGCGGTCCGCGACCGGATCCTCACCTCGCGACGGCGGCGGCCGCTGTCCGAGCGCCTGGACGTCGCCGCCGACCTCGCGCGGGTCCTGCTGGAGGCGCCGGAGGTACGCCGGGCGGCCAGCGTGGCGGCGTACGTCGGTGTCGGGAGCGAGCCCGGGACCGGCCCGCTGCTCGCGGCGCTGCTCGCCGCCGGCAAGCGGGTGCTGCTGCCGGTGCTGCTGCCCGACCTCGACCTGGACTGGGCGGTGCACACGAGCGACGCGGACCTCGGGTCGGCCAGCCGC
Source organism: Nocardioides sp. REDSEA-S30_B4 (assembly GCF_001627265.1). Lineage (NCBI taxonomy): Bacteria > Bacillati > Actinomycetota > Actinomycetes > Propionibacteriales > Nocardioidaceae > Nocardioides > Nocardioides sp. REDSEA-S30_B4. The sequence continues at coordinate 15,736 of NZ_LUPI01000049.1, forward strand.
GGCCTGCTCGAGCCGACCGGTCCGCGCCTGGGCGTCGACGCCATCGCCACCCCCGACGTGGTGCTGGTGCCCGGCCTGGCCGTCTCCACCACCGGGTTGCGCCTGGGCCGCGGCGGCGGCTCCTACGACCGGGCGCTGACCCGCGTCCCGGTCGGCACGTTCACCTGCGTGCTGCTCCACGACGACGAGGTCGACCTCCACGTCCCCGCGGCCCCGCACGACCGACCCGTCACCGCCGTCGCCACCCCCAGCGGGATCCGCCGCTTCTGACCCTCGCTGCTCCGTCCGCCGAGAAGTCACTCACGCACGGCCCACCCGTCACTCACGCACGGCGTGCGCCAGCGACCTCTCGGCCGTGCGCGAGCGACGGCGGATTCAAGGGGTGGTCGCAACACCTTTGGATTGGTCTTCGGCGAGCAACTTAGCGAAGACCTCTGCTGGGGTGTGGAAGCCGAGTCGTTTGCGGGGGCGGTTGTTGAGCTGTTTGGCGATGGCGTCGAG